>NZ_JBVAPG010000002.1:0-157833 GCF_055413685.1 Bradyrhizobium sp. LeoA1Lang
GCCTCGATCCGCCCGTCCTTCTCGATCGCCGGCAACACCATCTCGCGGACCTTGGCCAGCACTTTCTCATCCGACCATGTCGCGACGCCGACGAAGTGCAGCAGCGACTGATGCTGCGGCGCCGTCCTGGCCGGAGCTGTCCGCGCCGCCATCGGCTCGACGCTCTTGCGCTCGCCGGGCAGTATCAAGCCCGTGCAATAGTCGCGCAGCGGCGCCGTCCGGTCCGCGTGCCCGATCACGCTCGCAAGCCCGTCCACATATGTCGCAAACCGCGCTTCACTCTCTCCATGCTGATCGAGATTCATCTGGCCCCTCCGTGCGCCAAATTCTGAATCTCTCCAAATACTTGATTCTCAGCCCTAACGGCCGCGACCTTCTGACTCAGTAAGATTAGCATTAGCGTAACCCGCCGTCTCTCCCGCGTGTGGTTCGGCGGATTACGCGGAGCCTGTCATCGGGCCGCGCGAAGCGCGGACCCGGTGGCTCATCCGCCCTACGCTCTACCCATCCAGCCGCAGCGTCATTGCGAGGAGCGCAAGCGACGAAGCAATCCATCTCTCCGCAAGTGGTGAAATGGATTGCTTCGCTCCGTTCGCAATGACGGGGGGCGCGGGTTGAGCGCCAATCTGGCTACTCTGCCGCCTGCCGTATCGGCTCCTCCAATCGCGCCAGCACCTTCGGTGGCGACATTGGCAGCGCGTAGAAGCGCTTGCCTGTCGCGCGGTAGATCGCGTTTGCGACGGCGGCCATCACGGGGACCAAGGGCACTTCGCCGACGCCCTTGACGCCTTGCGGGTGCTTCGGGTTCGGGACTTCGACCAGGATGGTGTCGAGCATCGGCAAATCCGAGCACACCGGCATGCGGTAGTCGAGGAAGCCGGGGTTATCGACCTTGCCGTCGCTGCGGTAGATGTATTCCTCGTTCAGCGCCCAGCCGATTCCTTGCGCGACGCCGCCCTGGAGCTGGCCTTCGACATAGCCGGGGTGCACGGCGCGGCCGACGTCCTGGACCGCCGTGTAGCTGATGACGCGCGCGATGCCGAGCTCGATGTCGACCTCGACGTCGCAGATGTGGGTGCCGAAGCCGCCGTCCGCGCCTTGGGTGTTGAGCTGCACGCCGGCGCCGATCGGGCCGCCCTGCTGCGGGGCTTTCTCGGCAAGCTGCTCCAGCGTCAGCGGCTCGAACTGGCCGGCGTTCGGGCTGGCGGGATGCGCGGCGCCGTTCTCCCATTTCACCGCTTCGGGATCGATTTCCCAGATTTTTGCCGCGCGCTCGCGCAGAGTGTTGATCACCTTCTCGGTCGCCTGCGTCACCACCATGCTGGAAGCAAACAGCACGCGGCTGCCGCCGGTGAGATTGGAGAAGCCGACCGTCTGGGTGTCGCCGATGATGACGGAGACGCGGCGGTAGTCGATGCCGAGCAGTTCGGCGCAGACATTGGCGATGCCGGCGCGCGAGCCGCCGATATCGGGATGGCCTGTCGTGACGACGACGTTGCCGTCCTCGGTGATGTTGACTTGCGCCGAGGATTCACCGCCGGCGTTGAACCAGAAGCCGGAGGCGACGCCCCTGCCCTGCAGTTTGCCTGTTGGCGTGCTGTAATGCGGCGAGTTCTTGGCCGCTTCCAGCGTCTCGATATAGCCGATGCGGGGGAAGACCGGGCCGTGCGCCGCTTTCGTCCCCTGCTTCGCGGCGTTCTTCAGGCGGAAGTCGAGCGGGTCCATCTTGAGCGCTTCTGCGACCTCGTCGAGCACGCATTCCACCGCATAGGCGCCGATCGGCGCGCCGGGCGCGCGATAGGCTGCGACCTTGGAGCGGTTGGAGCAGACGTCGTAGCCGACCGACAGCACGTTCGCGATGTCATAGGGCGCGAAGCTGCAGCCGGCGGCGCCGCGGATCGGCGAGCCCGGGAAGGCGCCGGCCTGCAGATAGAACGTGCCTTGCGCGGCGACGATGGTGCCGTCCCTCTTGGCGCCGATCTTCACCGTGCTCTTCGAGCCTGACGTCGGGCCGGTGGCGCGCATCACCTCCTCGCGCGTCATCACCATCTTGACCGGGCGGCCGGATTTCTTCGCGAGCAGCGTCGCCAGCGGTTCGAGATAGACGATGGTCTTGCCGCCGAAGCCGCCGCCGATCTCGGCGGGGATGGCGCGGATGTCGCTCTGCGGGATACCAGATAGCATCGATGTCATCGCGCGGACCATGAACTGGCCCTGGCTCGAGCTCCAGATCGTGGTCTTGCCGTCGGCTGTGACCGAGATCAGGCAGGCGTGCGGCTCGATATAGCCCTGGTGCACCGGGCGGGTGGTGAAGGTGCGCTCGATGACGACGTCGGCCTGCTTGAAGCCCTGCTCGATGTCGCCCTTCTTGTGCTCGAGTTGGCCTACGATGTTCGAGGGCTTGCCTTCGAACTTGTTGAACTCGTGCAGGATCGGGGCGTCAGGCTTGATCGCGTCCTCGATCTCGATCGACCAGGGCAAGACCTCGTAATCGACCTCGATCAGTTCGCAGGCTTTGGCGGCAATCGCTTCCGTGGTGGCGGCCACCGCCGCGACCGGGTGGCCGGGGAACAGCGCCTTGTCGCGCGCCATCACGTTCCGGCACATCCAGCGCATGTCCTGGATGCCGAGCATCACGGATTTATCCAGCGGGAAGTCGACGACGTCGCGCGAGGTGACGACGGCCTTCACGCCCGGTAGCCGCTCCGCCTTGGAGGTGTCGATCGAGCGGATGCGCGCATGCGGGTGCGGGCTGCGCAGGACCTTGCCCCAGATCATGCCGGGCATGGCGGTGTCGGCGGCGAAGGCGGCGCGGCCCGTGACCTTGTCGACGCCATCGGGACGGATGGTGCGCTGGCCGATCCACTTGTTGTTGACGACGATGTTCATTGCGCGGCCTCCCGGATTTCAGCGGCTGTCTCCAGCACGGCGCGGACGATCTTGTCGTAGCCGGTGCAGCGGCAGAGATTGCCGGCGAGCCAGAAGCGGACTTCCTCCTCGCTCGGCTCCGGGTTCTTGGCCAGCAGCGCCTCGGAGGCGACCAGCATGCCCGAGGTGCAGATGCCGCACTGCAGCGCGGCCTGCTCCAGAAACTTCTCCTGCAGCGGATGCAGTCGGCCGCCGCGCGCCATGCCCTCGATGGTCCTGATCTCGTGCCCTTCCGCTTCGGCGGCGAGCATCAGGCAGGAGCAGACCAGCCGATCATCCAGCGTGATCGAGCAGGCGCCGCAGTCGCCGGAGGCGCAGCCCTCCTTGGAGCCGGTGAGCGCGAGCTGGTTGCGCAGCGCATCGAGCATGGTCTCAGAGGGCTCGCAGAGGAATTCCAAGGGCTCGCCGTTGACGGTGGTGGAGACGTGCAGCTTTGCCATTTGTCATTTCCCTTGCGCGCGTTCTGCGGCGATCTTCGCGGTGCGCTTGAGCAGCACGCCGGCGATCTGGGTGCGGTAGGCGATGGTGCCGCGCTTGTCGTCGATCGGACGGCAGGCGGCGCGGCAGGCATTGGCGGCAGTGTTCAGCGCGGCGTCATCGAGGCGCGAGCCGATCAGCGCCTGCGCGGCCGGCTCGACCAGGAGCGCGGTCGGCGCCACTGCACCGAGGCCGACGCGGGCGTGGGTGCAGACGCCGTCCTTCAGCGTGAGACTGACGCCGCAGCCGACCACCGCGATATCCATCTCGGTGCGCGGGATCATGCGCAAATAGGCATCGCTCGAGCTTGGTGGGCGCGGCGGCAGCGTGAAGGAGACCAGGATCTCGCCGGGTTTCAAGTTGGTGCGGCCGGGGCCGGCGGGGACGTCCTCGACCTTCAATTCGCGGCTGCCGTCCGGGCCCTGCACGGTGACGACGGCGCCGGCCGCGATCATCGCGGGCACGCTGTCGCCGGCCGGCGAGGCGTTGCAGAGATTGCCGCCGGCGGAGGCGCGGCCCTGCACTTGCGTGGAGCCGATCAGGTTCACCGCTTCCAGCACGCCGGGCCAGACCTGCTTGAAGCGCGGATGCTCGGCCAGCACGGCGCCCGGGACTGCTGCGCCGATGCGGAAGCCGCCATCGGAAAGCTCTTCGACGGCAGTGAGTTCCGCAACTTTCTTGATGTCGACGATCAGGCCCGGTTGCACCGCGCCCGAACGCATCTGCACCAGGAGATCCGTGCCGCCGGCCAGGATGCGCGCGGCGCTGCCCGCCGCTGCATAAGCGCCGACCGCTTCATCAAGCGTCTGCGGCGCGACGTATCGGATATCGGTCATGCTCGTGTCCGATGCCTCCCTCGTTGTTTGTTGCCTGCCCTCTACGAGGCCTCGTGAGAAGAGTACACGCCAGCATGCCATCGGAACAGCCTCCGAGCCCGGACGAAGTGGCGCCCTCCCATGCGCAAAGGGAATTTGCACGCCGCCGCCTTCACGCAAAACGGTCATGATCCGCGCGGTCGCGGGCGTTCGCCGGCGGCGCGGATTGCGCCCATCGGTCGCGTGCGTGCCCATACTTGATGCAACCGCGGCTAACCGCTCATTAACCCTGTCAGCCGTAGGGTTCAGCCCACGCCGGAAGGCCGGTTGTCGGGTGGCGGTAATGTCGTTTGCACAAAAGAAACCTACGGTCTTCCCGGCACAGGAGGAACGGCGGCGCTTCCAGCGCGTCAAGGTGCACCTGCTCGGCCGCTACATGCTGCCCGACCGCCGCGAGTTTCCTTGCCAGATTATTAACATGTCCCCGGGCGGGCTCGCGCTGCTGGCGCCCGGCATCGGCAATGTCGGCGACCGCGTGATCGCCTATCTCGACCATATCGGCCGCGTCGAGGGCCGGATCACCCGCATCATCGACAACGGCTTTGCGATGACGATCGTCTCGACGCCGCGCAAGCGCGACAAACTCGCGGCACAGCTCACCTGGCTCGCCAACCGCGACATCCTCAATCTGCCGGAAGACCGCCGCCACGACCGCATCGTGCCGCGCAACCCGATCGCGCTGCTCACGCTGGAGGACGGCAGCAAGATGACCTGCCGCATCATCGACCTCTCGCTGTCGGGCGCGGCGATCGCCGCCGAGAACCGGCCGCCGGTGAAGTCGCTGGTGATGCTCGGCCGGGTGCAGTCGCGCGTGGTGCGAAACCTCGACGACGGCTTCGCGCTGGAGTTCGTCCACGAGCAGGCCGCCGAGACGCTCGAAGACGCGGTTACCGCGCGGTAAAGCCCGCGACGCTCAAATCCCCTGATTTTCAGCCCGAATGAGGCGGCATCCGCGATGGCGGACGCCGCCTTTGCCTTGTCTGGCGTCCTCCGCACGCGGTTAACGCGGGCGGATTTCGCGGCGAGAAAGAACTGCTGGCACGGCGTCAAGGTCGTTAATGCGTAAAATTTGAATCAATTGCAGTTGTCTCGAATTTTAGTCGAGTTCTCTTCAAGTATAGATCGAATTTGCCACCAGCTTTACTTGCATTCACGTCAAATCACCTTTGCTGATTTAGCCGCACCGCAAAACCTTTGTGCGAAACGTGGTCCCAACAAGAAAAACGGGGGCCACGATGGTTTTCAGGGGACAGGGGAAAGGATGGGCGGTTGCCGCCATCCTGTTCGGGTTGAGCGTCACTACAAGCGTCGCGGCGAAAGCAGGCGACGTGGTCTATGCCAGCCTCGGCGACACCACGCGTTCGCCGATCGGCTGGGTCGAATTCTGCGCCGACAACCCGGGCGATTGCCGCGGCGGCGCGACGCAACCGCGCGACATCGTGCTGTCGCAGACGGCATGGCGCGATCTGTTGCGGGTCAACAAATGGGTCAACGAGACCATCAAGCCGATGACCGACATGGATCATTGGGGCGTGATCGAGAAATGGTCGTTGCCGACGGACGGCTACGGCGACTGCGAGGACTACGTGCTCCTGAAGCGCAAGATGCTGATCGACGCCGGATGGCCGCGCGAGGCGCTGTTGATCACTGTTGTGCGCGACAAGAAGGGCGAAGGCCACGCGGTGCTCACGGTGAAGACCGACAAGGGCGAGTTCATCCTCGACAACCAGAACGAGGACGTCGTCGCCTGGACCGCAACCGGCTACCGCTTCGTCAAGCGGCAGTCGCAGAGCGATCCTAACGTCTGGGTCTCGCTCGGCGACAACCGCCCGGCGGTCGCCACCGCCAGCTCTCGGCAATAAGGGAACATCGAACACGCGACCCGGTCACATCCCCACCCCTCCCCGTCCCAGACCGGTTCGCGCGCGGCCAGGCTTCCCCCAAAGCCTGGCCGCAACTTTTTGGGCCAGCACGTGTGCAACGGTCACGAAACAATCGGTGCGGGTGACGAAACCGTTTTCCGGCTCGGTCGAAATTCTGCGGAAACGGGCGTGGACTATCTTCGCGTTGGGTGCTGAGAACGACGATCCGAAGGTATTGCGGGGACCGCTTTTTGAGGTGCGCCATGCGTGAAGAATTTGCCTCTTACAGCTTTCTCGCCGTCACCATTGCCGGGATCGTTCTGTTGTGCTCAGGCCTCGTCGCGCTTGCGCTGACGTGATCGACGCCGGCGAGCCCTGGGTCGGGGGTCGATGGCGCCAGCCAGATGCGTCGCCCCTGCTGGGTGAACCATCGCCGTGCCAACCGGCGCGCTTGCGCACGATAGCGCCTAGCTGAGGCGCCATTGATTGCAGAAAATGACCGCTTATCGGCGAAGGCTGGTGGTCGCAATCCCTGACACCGCCCATCCAACAAGAACAATCCTCGGATTGGCAATATTTTATTGCCCTCTTTCTTCTAATTAAATAATTAAATGATATTTTTATAATAATGCATACTAAATCTCAGGGAACTTGGTTTCACCGCAATGTTCCTGGCGCCGCGCCTTTCCACCGGAATTCCAAGGCTCATTCGGAGGTCTCACGCCTGCAAACCACGGCCACGCTCGATTGACGGAAGCGCGGCGCAACGGCTTCCGCCGAGATACATGCGATTTAATTTGACTTTAAATTATATTTAAATGATGTTTTTCTTCTTGCGACATTAGGGGTGCCGCGACCAACCGAATTGCTGCGGCGTCAGTCCGATTGCACATGGTCTGATTGAATACGAAGACATGCGAAGGCGTCATACATGCGCCGGCCAATTGATACTGCACCAAGGGACGGACAGGATATCTGGGTCGAGAGTGCGACCGGAGCCTTTGATATCGCTCATTGGTCACGTGAGGCGGGCGAATGGGTTTGGAAAAATGGGCATCCCATCAGGATCGCGCCGACGCATTGGTACCCAATAACCGAGGATGTGTTTCAAGAAGACGAGTCGAGCGGTCGGCTCCAGGTCGGTCGTGCGGGCCAATGGTTAGCGGGTTCTTTGATCGCCGCAATCCTCGTTGCGGCTGCGCTGATCGGTGTGTTCGACCAATCCAGCGGACCCGAGGTTTCGAAGACGATCGAAGCCGGGCGCGCCGTCGGGCTCGATCTGAAGCCTGAGGTCGCCGGGTGGCAAACGCTCGTTCAGCGCGGAACGACAGCAGTCCTCATGCAGGACACCGACCTTTCACGACAGATGCTGTTGGCGGACACAGTGCAGCGTCGCCAAGCGCTCGACGAAGAGACTTCGCACAGGGACGCACCGGCGGCGGCCACGTCCGCAGAATTACAGCAGTCGCTTTACCAGGAACGCGAAAAATCCGCCGCACTGACGGCCGAACTCGCGAAAGTCCGCGGCGACTTGGAGACGATGCTGGCGCTATCGAGCAAGTTTCAGGACGACGCGATACAGCGCTGGGAGGCTGCGGAAATTGCAGCAGAGGAACTGCGGCAGTCCCTTCAACAGGAACAGGCCCACGCTGCGGCGCTCGCGAACGAACTTGCCGGAACGCGCCGCGAGACCGAGACCCGGGATATACAGTCGCGCAACCCTGACGATGCGACCGCGCAACAGAGACAGACGACCGAGCGCGAGATCGCGGAACTGCGGCAGTCGCTGCAGCAGGAGCAAGAAAAGACCGCCGCCCTCACCCAGGAGGTCGGCGCGGCGCGCCAGGCGATGACAGCGAGTGCCGAGCAGCAACGCCGCGCGCTCGACGAGGCGCAGATGCGTGCCGCGGCACTCGCGAGTGAACTTGCCGGAACGAGCAGCGAGATCGAGACCCAGGCCGCGCAGTCGCAGAAGGCAGTTGATGAAGCCGTCCAGCAGAAGCAGACGGCGGAGGCCACCATCGCGGAACTGCGGCAGTCGCTGCAGCAGGAGCGAAGCAGAACCGAAGCCATGGCACGGGATCTTGCATCGGCGCGGCGCCCCGTCGATGAACGCGTGACCGTGGGCCGCGCAATTGAAGGCCCGATGATGCCGGTGACACAGACCGTGGCAGCCGCCGTATCGGAGCCGCCAACAGCCGCAGACCAGGACAAGGCGGAGGCGGCCCGATTGATCGCGCGCGCCAGCGCGTTGCTCGGCCAGGGCAATATCGGCGCGGCGAGGATAGTGCTCGAGCGTGCCGCCGAGAACGACAATGCGCGGGCAAGTTTTATGCTCGCGGAGACGTATGATCCCGCCGTTTTATCCGCCTGGGGCACCTATGGAACGCGCGGCGAAGCGGCTAAGGCGCGAGAGCTCTACGCGAAGGCACACAGTGGCGGTATTCGCGAAGCCAAGGACCGGCTCGACGCGTTGCCCCGGTGAGAGGATGAGATTGTTGCGTTCCACATGATGACGCTGGCTGCTGCAGTTGGTGATCAAGAGGGGGACTGACATGAACACGCTGCCAAGGCCACGCTCGTTGCTCCTGCTCGCCGTGCTGGTGCTGCTGGTCGCCATGATGCTTCAACCGGCTGACCTGGACGCACAGACCACGCAACCCTCCAAGGGCAATGCACAAGTGGTTCGACGGCCCTTGCCGCTGCAGACCGAAAAAGACCGCATGAACGCTTGGACCGTCGGGCTCGCTGGCGGCTTGCTGGAGGGAGCGCCAATCCGCCTGGCTGCGGAAATGGCCCGCGTGGTCGATGACGGAGCGAACATGCATCTGCTACCGATCGTCACCCGGGGCGCCACCGAGAATCTGAACTCGCTGCTCTATCTGCGCGGCGTCGATACGGCGATCATCAATTCCGACGCGCTCGAAGAGTACAAGATTCAAGTGCCGCAGATCCGAAGCCGCATCACTTACCTGCTCAATCTCTTCCCGTCCGAGCTGCATATTTTCGTCCGACCGGAAATCACAAGCCTGCAGGATCTCGCCGGCAAGAAAGTGAACTTCAACACGAAGGGCACCGCAGCCGCTTATTCGGGACCGCTGATCTTCAGCCGTCTCGGCATCGAGGTCGAGAAGACGTTCATTCCCCATCAGGTCGCCCTGGAACAGATGCGCAAAGGTGAGATGGCGGCGGTGGTGTTCATCACGTCGAAACCGGTCGACGCCTTCGTGCGCGGCCGCTGGGAGGCGGGATTCAAGTTTCTCCCGGTCCAATACGACAGCAAGTTCGAGGACTACTACCTGCCCGCGACACTGGAGACAAATGAGTATCCCAATCTGATCAAGCAGGGCGAGCGGGTGTCGACCATCGCAGTGCCGACCGCGCTTGTCGCGTTCAATTGGCCGCCGCGGTCGAACCATTATCAACGCGTCGCGCGCTTCGTCGACTACCTGTTCTCGCGAATCGACCGCCTGCAGGCACCAGGCTTTGACCCGAAATGGCAGTCGATCAATCTCGCAGCGACCGTCCCCGGACTAACCCGCTTCCCGGCCGCGCAGGAATGGCTGGATCACAAGGCGCGCAGCGCACAGGCGCCGCCATGAAGGCTGCTGCTTTTCCCCTCGCTGTCACGTTAAAAATGGCTTGCGGCATCGCCTACGCTCAAGGCACGAACGATCCGATGACAAATCTTCGGGCGTGCTCGGTGATGGAGGGACCGGCCCGGCTACAATGTCTGGACGATCTATCACGTAAGATAGCGCCGCCTGGTCGCCCGGCGCCGTACGACAACTGGCTGCTCAGCGAGACCACATCGCCGGTGGACTATTCGCCCATCGTCACCGCCACCACATCCGCTCGCGGTGACTCGGACGGCACCGCGATGCAACTCGCAATCCACTGCCGCAAAGGCCGCACCGAGCTCGTGCTCGCAGGACCGGCGGTATCAAGCCGTGCCGAGGAATACACCATCTTCTACCGCGTCAATGCGAATCCGCCGGTGCAGCTTGTGGCCGCCTCGCCGTCATTCGGGCCCGGTGCCGCTTTCCGGGGTGACGTCGTGCGTCTGCTGCAATCGTTACCCGAAGAGGGCGGCATCGCTGTCCGTCTTTCCACCCGCAGCGGCGCGGCTCAGGAGGCGCATTTCCTGCTCGGCGGATTGAAGACCGTGCGCGAAAAACTGGCGGCGGCGTGCAAATGGCCACATGCCGTCGCCAGACCAGGCGACTGATGGTCATGGGACAGGGAGAAGCAAGATGATCAGAATTGGAAATCTGGCGATAGCAGCCATTGCCGGCCTAGCGATGTCGCTCCTGATCGCGCCGACCGCGCAAGCGCAGCCAGACGATCAGATGAGGCCGCAAGCGAGTAAGCAGCACCGGGTGAGCACGCAGAAGCAGCCGAGCAGGCAGAAGGACGATCAGACGAGCAAGCACGACCAGGCGAGCAAGCAGAAACTGGTACTGGTGACAAAACCCACCGAGCTCCCCAGGAAGCCGCATCAGCTCCTGCTGCAGGTCAATTCCAACGATCCCGCGATGATGAATCTCGCACTTAACAATGCGACCAACGTCGCGCAATACTACCGCAATCTCGGTGAAGAAGTGTCGATTGAGGTTGTCACGTTTGGCCCTGGCCTTCACATGCTGCGCGATGACACCTCTCCGGTGAAGGCGCGCATCGAGGGGCTCGCAATGAGCAACCCGGAAATCTCCTTCAAAGCCTGCGGCAATACCCAGGAAAACATGCGTAAGGCGGAGAACAAGGATATCAACCTCGTTCCACAGGCGACGATCGTGAAATCCGGCGTCGTCCGCGTCTTGGAGCTGCAGGAACAGGGCTGGAGCTACGTCAAACTGTGAGGCACCGCTCCAGGCCATGGAGGCAAAGGCCGCTGAGCAGGATGTAGCCGTCCCGAGTGGTCTGGACGAGGGCCATGGTCCGCGCCGCTCCCCAGAGCATGATCCGGAAAAGTGGATACCGGTTTTCCGAAAACGAAACCGTTTTCCGGCTTGTCGAAATTCTGCGGAAATGGGCGCCCACTATCTTCGTGTCGGGTGCTGGAGAACGACTATCAAAAGGTATTGCGGGGACGCTTTTTTGAGGTGCGCCATGCGTGAAGAATTTGCCTCTTACAGCTTTCTCGCCGTCACCATTGCCGGGATCGTCCTGTTGTGCTCAAGCCTCGTCGTGCTTGCGCTGACGTGATCGGCGGCGGCGTCTCAACGCCGACCAAAGCCGACGTCTCGCCGGACGCGCATTTTCGCGATGCGAGCAGGTCTCGTACTTCGGCCGAGCCGAACGCCGAAAATGGCGGTCGGCAGACGATCAGCTCAAGATCGTTGCCCTCGGAGCCGACAAGGAAGAGACACCGCTTGCGCTACGAAGAGCGTCGCGGCGTTTCAGGCATAGGGCGGCACCTCGACCAGCGTCCCAATCAAACGCAACAGGGCTTGGTGCTCGGGTCCATTCACGTTGCTCCGCAAGAACTCGCCCAACTCAATGGGCGACAGCCGACCACCGGAAGGCGCATTCGGCTGATGGAGGATGAAAGCATTGCCGGTCGTCGGTTCGCGCGCAAGGAACCATGCATCGCCGTTTGGACTGCGGTACAGCTCTCTTCTCTCGGGCATAGGGTTGGTTGCTCCTTCGAACAGAGCCAACGGGAACAGCTCTTAGAACTGACACTCGGAAAGCGCTATTCGCCGGGGCATGAGCGATGCTTCAGCGGGCACAGCTTACTTGCTGCGCCTCGATCTGCTCGCAAAATCGCGGTTGGCCTCGCCGGCTGAGCGCTTTTTCTTGTCCGCGACGTTACCAGTCACCGCCGCTTCCCGAGCCAATCGCTCCGCCTTCAATCGCTCTCGATTTGCATGAAAGGCTTCTTGATTACGTTCATACTCGGACATCGCAACCTTGGTATCCGCTTCCCTGAAGGCCTTTTGGGCCGCTTGCTGAGCTGCGGTGGGCTTCTTCGATTCGTGGGTATAAGTCATTTCCTCCTCCTTCGGCCCTGGCTCCCGACCGGAGGGGCAAGTTGCCGGGGACAAAGATCCGACTCCTGACGGCCATGACGGTTCCAATTTGGCCGAGCGTGCGCCGACGTCGTGGCATCTGCCGAGGAAACACTGGCGGAACTGGAAGTCGCCCTCAATCGCGATGGCCCGCGGAGCCATTCTTGATCTGCCAAATGTACTCGTCGGCAAGCTCCAGGAGCCGGTTGGAGGTTAGCGGGTCCGTAATCTCCCTTGCTAAACGCCGACATTGCTCAACCTTGGCCAAAAGATTGGTCTGCAATTGCCCCACCCGCAAATACCGGGCGAGTGAATTCGAAGGCAGGCCGCCCTGCATTTTCTGCGCCGCATCGATTTCCGAAACGGCCACAACTCGGCAATCGGGTAAGCTGATCGCGCAGCGCTGGAAACTGGTCCTAAAGCGGGATGACTTTTCTTCGAATCGTCATCCCGCTTTAGCTCTTTGTTTGAGCGTGATCTTTTCGGAAAACCGGTGCCCACTTTTCCGGATCATGCTCTAGAAGCGATCTCAGTGTCGAACGTCTTTCAAGCGAACGACGACGCCCGTCGGTTCGGGCTGATGCGTCGTCAACTTTGTAAAGTCCGCGTCGCTCCAATCCGCAAGACTTATTACCTCTCCTTCCTCAGCTTCCATCCCAGGAACTTCGAGCAACTCGAGCACATGCAGCCCCTTGGGGTCGAGAAAGAAGGTATGCTGTCCGAACAATTCGCAAAATTGTGCCACTGCTGGATGATCCTCAGCAAGCACCTGCGCTCGAAACTGAGACAGCGTTTTGGTTATCTGGGCTTGGTTTAACTTCATGGCCTATCCCTGATCTTTAGCGCCTGAGTGCGCGTCGTCTGCCCCTCCTCGTCCATAGCTCACGACCTCACCAGGCGTCTGCGTTACACGGAGCCGCGGCGAATACGGCGCCAGCGGACGATCCGCTTCGCACGCTTGTTAGGTCCCTCGTGTGCCGCTAGTAACGGCGGGCAGCACTTGCGGACGCTTGCTCAAGACTCTTTCCTTTTTGGGTGGCGCGGCGATGAGCCCGTCGCGGATGGCCTGTTTCCGAGCAAGCTTGCGGGCACGGCGCACGGCGTCAGATTTCTCCCTGGTCTTTTTTTCCGAGGGCTTTTCGTAAGAACGACGACGTTTCATTTCCCTGAACACGCCCTCGCGCTGCATCTTCTTCTTTAGAACTCGAAGCGCTTGGTCGACGTTGTTGTCGCGAACGATTACTTGCACGGTTGTTGCTCCATCAGAGTTGCAGCGCCAGGTTGGCTGAAGTCGCGGCAGCCGAAGCGTTACAACGACTCCTTCGAAGTAAATCCCGCCCGTCTAAAGCGCGATGAGATGAGGATGAATCATCATCGCGCTTTAGGTTATTGTTTGAACATGATCTTTTCGGAAAACCGCTTCACACTTTTCCGGATCATGCTCTAGCGATCTAAATTGAAGGGATAGATTGCCCTTCGCGCGCAAAAGCCCGCTCAATCCCGAGATCGAGCGGGTCGCACAGTCATCCCAGTACATCCGTGGAATGACGAAAGCTGCTTACGCCAGCGAGAGGTTCTCGGCGCTGACCTTGCCACGCTTCGGGTCGGTCTTGACTTCGAAGTTCACTCGCTGCCCCTCAGCGAGTCCATGAAGCCCGGCCCGCTCGACCGCGCTTATGTGGACGAACACATCGGTTCCGCCATCATTCGGCTGAATAAATCCAAAACCCTTTTGCCCGTTGAACCACTTCACCGTACCTGTCGCCATAACATTTCTCCAAAGCGCAAACGCGCGCCTCGCGTGGATTCGCACGATCCCCAAACTCAATCCGACGATGTCTCTGGAAAAGGGCCGCCTGGACCATTCAACAAGGCACAACGGCTAATCGAATAACAGCAACGTATACACTTTCTTCGAGAACACAAGGGTTCCTTCAAGGGTTCTTTTTTCGGCCGCGCGAGGTCGCGCTTGCGTTGACGTGATCGCTGCCCGGCGCCTACCTCACCAGCTATATTTGACGACGCCCTTGCCGGCGTAGCTGGTGACGTTGGCGGAAAACTCGCCTTCGAATGTTGCGGCGAGCGAGAAGCCGTTCAGCCACTTCTGCTCGGCGCTGGCGCTGACGAGCGCGGAATCGGGATCCGGCCGCGCGCCGTTCACGACAAAGCTTGTGCCCGGCAGCGACTGGAAGATCGCACTCACCGCGCGGTCGGGATTGTAGTCATGCGGCCACGCCAGCCGGCCGCGCAGCGTCAGCACGCCATCCGCCATGGCGAACGACTTGTCGGTGCGCAGGCCGAGCTCGGTGCGGGTGTCGGTCGTGGTCTCGCCGGCATAGTTCAGTGCGAACAGCCCGCCGCCGACGAGGCTCCGCTCGGCATAGGCCGGCAGATCAAGGCTGATCACCTGGACCGCGGCGTAGGGCGTGATGCCGATCAGAGTTGTCGCGAACCGGTAGCCGCCTTCGAAGGCCCCGGATGTGCTGCAGTGCGCCGCACTTTGTTGCGGCGCATACGTCAGCAAATGGCACCTTTCGGACTGCGAGCCATTGTCCGACCAGCGTCCGAAATGCACACCAAAGCAGGCGCCCGCCCGCACACTCTGAATTTATGGATTCACGCCCTGGGTCCTGTGGACACTTATCGCATCAATAAGACGATGGCTGCGATGGTGACGACGGCGCGGTAGTTTCGGGCAGTCCTTTCGAAACGGATTGCGACGCGACGGAATTGCTTGAGCTTTGAGAAACAGCACTCCACGAGATGCCGCTCGGCATAGAGATGCTTGTCGAGCGGATATTTGAGCGCGCGTGATGGGTTGTTGGGGATGACGGCGAGCGCGCCTTTGGCGGCGATGGCCCTGGCGCATGTGCTGACGCGCGCCCGGGCTGCGTGCTATTCTCCCCAGGCCCCGTCACCGGTTGTGACGATCAGTATTGGGGCTTCTCGGGCGATGGAGATGACCTTGTCTCGCAAATGGACGAAGAGTCGAACGCGAGGTTGCAAGCTTCACCTGACCAAAACGAAGGCGCGGTTTGGTCGAGTTCGCCAGATCCGCGCCGATCTCGAACGACAGCTTGAAGCATGCAAACGGGAGACCGCCAACGTGCGGGAGCGCCTGATCGAGGCTACGAAGCAGCAAACTGCCACCTCCGAGATGCTGCGCATCATCTCGGATTCGCCGCTTCAGTCGGTGCTGGACGCGGTGGCCGAACATGCCGCACGCCTGTGCGACTCGAACAATGCGGAGATCTACCGCCTGGAGAACAACCTTCTTCGCTTGGTGGCTTCATACGGGGAACTTCCGGTGCATATTCAAGCCCGTGAGGGATTTCCCGCAAATCGCGACAGGGTGATAGGACGAGCCGTATGTGATCGGCGGTCGGTTCATGTCCACGATCTCGCCGCCGAGGATAGCGAGTACCCGTCGGGCAGCAGTGACGCAAAACGCCAGGGCCATCGCACCACGCTCGGAACACCGTTGCTGCGCGAGCGGACCCCCATTGGAGTCATTCTGTTCCGGCGATGGGAGGTCCGACCGTTCTCCGACAACCAGATCGCGCTTCTGGAGACCTTCGCCGAACAAGCGGTGATCGCGATCGAAAACGTGCGCCTGTTCGAAGCCGAGAAGCAACGCACGCTGGCGCTTGGCCACGCGAACCGCAATTTGCGGGAGAGCGAGGCGAAGTATCGGTCAGCCATTGACGGAATAGCCGGTCTCGTTGCGATCATGGCCCCCAACGGTGAACTCGAAACGGTCAATCGCCAAATCATCGAGTATTTCGGCCGCTCGCAGGAGGAGCTGACGACCTGGGAAACAAGCGATGCCGTACATCCTAAAGACCTTCCCCGCATCCTTGAGCTTTTCAAGAGATCAATCGCCGCCGGTGCTCCCTTCCATTACGAACTACGCCTGCGGCGGTTCGACGGCGAATATCGGTGGTTTGAAAACCGCGGTGTCCCAATTCGCGATGAGTCCGGACTCATCGTGCGCTGGTTCATCCTGCTGGTGGACATCGAGGATCGCACACGAGCGCTGGAACAAATGCAGCAGATGCAATCGGATTTCGCCCACATGAACCGCGTGAGCATGATGGGAGAATTGGCTGCCTCACTGTCTCACGAGATCACGCAACCGATCGCCGCGGCACACATCAACGCCTGTGCCGCCCTGAATTTTTTGGGCAAACAGCCGCCAGATCTGAGTGAAGCCAGGCAGGCGTTGGGCTGTATCGTGCGCGATTCCGATCGCGCTAGAGACATCGTCGGCCGCATCCGTGAGCAGATCAAGAAAACGCCTCCGCGAAAAGAGCGATTCGATCTCAATGCGGCAATCAATGAGGTGATCGTGTTGGCGCGAAGCGCAACCATCAGGAATGGTGTCTCGGTTCAGACTCGCCTTGCGGAAGGCTTGCTTCCTGTTCATGGGGATCGTGTTCAATTGCAACAAGTCTTCCTGAACCTGATCCTGAACGCGGTTGAAGCAATGGGCTCGGTTGAGGCGGGCGCGCGAGAGCTGTCGATCAGCACCGAGCAAGACCACACCGGGGTCGTCGTGGCCGTGCGCGATTCCGGACTGGGCATCGATCCTCACCATCTCGAGCGCGTTTTCGAGGCCTTCTACACCACGAAGTCCAATGGAACGGGGATGGGACTGTCAATCTGCCGGTCCATCATTGAGGCTCATGGCGGCCGGCTATGGGCAGAAGCGAATGAACCTCGCGGCGCCGTATTTCAGTTCACTGTGCCCGGCGTGGGAAAGGAACACAGGCTGCATGCTCAAGGGCGAGAAGCCTGCTGATCTGCCGATCCTGGACTCCACAGCTTGAGTTCATCAATCAATCTCAAAGCAGCCAAGGCGCTCGGCTTGACTGTCGGGCCCCGCTATTTGCCGGCGCCAACGAGGTGATCGAACAACGAACAATTTTGCCGCGATTGGTCACGGCAGCGCCTGGCCCTTTCGGGCTCCAGGCGATGTCTGGCCAGGGTCCGAAACGCGCACCACAGCGGACATCCGCCGGCACCCTGAATTTACGAGTTCACGCCCGAACTCAGTTGCTGCAGCAGATCATCCGCCTGCCGCAGATCGGCCGATGTCTCGGCGGAGGAGAATTTCGCTCGCGCTGATGCGAGCACGTCTCGTGCCTCGGTCAGGCTACGCCGGCTCTTGTTCCTGTTCATGAGGAGGCGCGCGAGCTCGATTGCAGTCCGCAATTCCCAGCCGACGGCTTCGAGCTTCCTCGCATAGGCAAGCGAGCGCCTGAACAGGCGGATGGCGGCAGCGTCGTCGCGATGCGGTTCGGCGTGCAGCAGCGAACCGTGGATCCGGTAGATCTCCGGGGCCAGCCAGCGTTCGCCGGTCTGCTTGATCAGGGACTCGGCCGAAGTCACCAATGCAAGCGCCCTGTCCTTCTGCCCGATCCGTCCGAACTCGGTGGCGAGCAGAGCCTTGTAGAGCGGCATCTGAATACATCGATTCTCCGCCGGCAATCTGCCGATCAGGCCGGAGAGCTTCTCGAGCACAACCGGCGCGGGGCCGCCCGCCGCCAGCGCCGAGGTCGCCCATAGCGGACCGATGACCTGGTACATCGGATAGCCGTAGTCGGCGGCGACCTTCATCCCGTGCTCGACGCAGGCCAGATTGGCTGCAAGGTCTCCGTCATACCAGTGATCGCCGACGCCAAGGATGTGGGCGAGCGCAATCATGAAGGGATGGCCGATCTCGTTCGCCAGCCGCCTTGCAGATTCACAGCACTCCCTGGCCCGGTTGGGACGGCCGAGCAGCCATTCGATGTGTCCGGAATAGACGAGCGCAACGACCAGAGGATCGTGCTGATAGGTTTGAACCAGCTTGCCGTGCTCACGCGGATTGTAGCGCGCTTCAATCGCGACCGCCAATTCGCGCGCTTCATTCAGACGGCCGGTGAAGAAATTGACGATCAGCGCCGCGGTGGACGCCATCAGGATGGCCTCATCGTCGCGCCACTCCTCGGCTCGCCGAAGGAAGTCCTGCGAATGCTCGAGCACTTTGGTGAGTTCGCAATTGACCAGCTCGGCCACCGCAACACCCCAAAGGACAGCGGTCTTCTCGCGGATCGTGCCATGGCTGCCGGAGAGCTTCAGCGCCCGATGATAGGGCTCGTAGACGTTCGGATCGGACCAGCCCGCAATCGCGGTGTATGCCATCGCAAGGTTGGATTGCAGCGCGATCTCGGCCTCGTAGCGGCGCGACGAAGCTGATAGCCTCGACAGCAAAGAGAGGCCCTCGCGCAGATGCGCCACCGCCTCCTTGGTGGCCGATCGGCTGAGCGCGGACTTGCCCGCCTGCAGCCAGGCGCCGATGGCTTCCGGAATGTTTTCTGCCTGCGCGTAGTGATAGCCGAGGACGGCGGGATCGCTGCTCTCCCCGATGTCGGCCTGCTGACGCAGCCAGGACGCTGCGCGCGCATGCAGCTTGCGCCGATCCTCCTTCAGCAGCGAGGAATACGCCGCTTCCTGAATCATCGCGTGCTTGAAAGCGTATAGCGTGCCTTCCAGTTCGTTGACGCGGTACACGATCCCGGCCCGCTCCAGGGCTTCAAGCGCTGATATCAGCGACTCGTCCTGGTCCGGGAGCAGGCTGAAAATGCCGCGATAATCGAACTGCCGCCCGAATACCGAGGCGATCTGGGCCACGCGCTTGGCGGTACCCAGCCGGTCAAGACGCTCCATCAGGGAATCGTGGACGCTTGCCGGCACCAGTGGCCCCGGCAATTTGCCATGGTCGGTGGCGCTCTCGATCGCCCCGGAATCCACCACCGCTCGCGTGAACTCCTCGATGAAGAGCGGCACGCCGTCGGTCCTCTCGACGATCTGGCTGGTGATCCGCGGAAGAAACTCGATGCCGGCAACGGCGGCAACCATCCGCTCGCACTCGTCTGCTGCAAGCTTTTGCAGAGTGATGCGCTTGATGGTCGGACCCGATAGCCAGCCAGCCTCGTAGTCGTCGCGGTGCGTGACCAGATACAGGACGCGCTCGCGCGCGCAGCGGGCGATCACCCGCGAAAGAAGGTCGACGCTCGTCGGATCGATCCACTGGACATCCTCGACGATGAACAGGACGGGCTTCCTTCGTGACGCCGCAACGAGAACCTCGATTATCACCTGGAAGGCACGCGCACGCTCGGAAGGAGAACGGAGATCGGCAGGCTCGTATCCTTCGCACGCCGGTATCGACAGCAGTGACCCGTAATAGGGAAGCGCCTGCCCGACATCGAAACCGGCTCTCCCCAGCAGATGACGCAATTTCGCCAGCGATAGCCGCGGGTCGTCGGTTTCGTGGATGCCCGTTGCGCGCTTCAGCCGCTCGATTTCCGGCGCAAGTGGCGAATTGACGTGAAACGGCGAGCACTGAACGGAGAGAACATCAACCGCGGACCGGTCGAGCGAGCTTCTGAACTCGCGGATCAGGCGCGACTTGCCGATGCCGGGCTCGCCGGAGATGACGCCGACGCGCCCTGCTCCGCCAAGGCTCTGCTCCCACAGCTCGGCCAGCAGCGCGCGTTCATCGTATCGGTTGATCATCGGCGGCAGCGGCAAGGTTCGCGCGCGGTCGAACCTGCTCTCGCCCGGCGAAACGCCGTTCACGCGCCAAGACTCGGCCGGCTCCTCGACGCCCTTCAGCCGGCGCTTGCCCAGCGGCTCACAATCGAACATGCCGCGGATCAACTCATAGGTCCCCGAGCCGATGACCACCGCGTTCTCGCCGGCGAGACCCTGAAGGCGAGCCGCGACATGCACCGAGCTGCCGAACACCTCCCGCCGCTCGGAGGGCTCGCCCGGCACGCTGCCGACGACCACCGGACCGGTGTTGACCCCGATCCTCACCCGCAGCCGGAGGAAGCTGCCATCCGACATCTGGAATTCCCGCTCCTTGATGGCGGCGGTGATGGCGAGCGAGGCGCGCACTGCGCGCTCGGGATCGTTTTCGTGCGCCTGCGGGACGCCGAAATAGGCGAGCAGTCCGTCGCCGATCATTCTGGCGATGTGACCGCCATAGCGGCAAATCTGCTCGTTGCAGAGATCGCGATAGGTCCGGATGACCGCGAAGAACTCCTCGGGATCGATCCGCTCGCTCAGCGGCGTCGAGCCGATGAGATCGACGAACACGACGGTAAGCTGTCGGCGCTCAGCCTGCAGCCCTGCCATCTCTGCGTTTGGCAGCGCCGCAACCAGCCGAGGTCCATCAAATTGGTCCGGTTTCGCCTGCCCGCTCAAGGTCCAACCATGTTGAGCTTCCGCCGTACCTGCAGGGACGCAAGGTACACGGCAAGCCGCATCCGGTTGATGCTACCGAGAGGTCGGTGCTGCTGCAAGCAGTTCCACGGGCTGAACATCATGCGTTCGCCATCGAAAACCCGATCCGGCGTTAGGAAATTCTGCCTTGGAATCCTGATCTCTCCGATCGACACGGTCCGATCCTGGGGACGGGTCCACTGCAGGAGAGCGTTCTCGACCTCTTCCGGTTTGGCCGAATGGCGCACCCGCACCGCGAAATCGAACACGATATCATCTCCAGGTGGAGTCGGATTGAGATCGCGAAGCATCGCCTCCTGGAGGAAGTTGTCGGGTCGCGATCCGAAAAAGAAACTCCACCACGATGGGACATCGTTCCGAGCCGGCACGGGACTGACGAGGTAGCGCACCACATGCTGCTCACCCAACAAATAGGGTGACATGCTGTGATAGGTCGCAGTCAGCGGGTTGTTGATCCTGACGATGGCGGTGCGAAGAAACGTGGCGAACTGGCGGTGGTTACGAACCGCAAACACGATCCATTTGAGGAGCCGCTTAAACTTTTCGCGCGAGGTCCCGCTCGGCGCCGCAACGGCTTCCATCAACTCGGAATAATCGAGCACATTCTTGCAGAAGAACACCGGGAAGCTGCTCAGCAAGAAATCGTGCTCGCCGGCCCGCGTTCTGCCGGGCTCGAGGCCACGCAGAATGGTCTCGTCTGCAACGTCGAAAAGTTTGATGGACATGCCGCGACCGTCGGGCTTGCGGTCGCTCTGTGGCTGGCCCTGTCCGTTGGAGAGCCGGACGATGGTCCGATAGCGGGCCCCCGGCCGAAACAGCGGTGTCGAGAACTCTGCCGGAAGATCGTCGCGGACGATAAACTCCGCATCGACGCAACCATGGGCCTTGGCATGCTGGTCGCGCATCGCACAGGCGGAAGGGTCCGAGGCCTTCATCTCACAGTAGTTCTTGACGACCAGGTTTGCGGCAATACGCGCCATGTTGGCGATCAGCGTTGCCTCGCCAGGCACGGCGCGCTCGAATTTCGTGAGCGGCATCGGCCGGTCCTGCAGCTCCAGCGCGTTCGCGAGCTCTTCATATCTTGCCGGCGTCGCCTCTGAACTCCGCGCCGGTGCCGAAGCGGATTGCGCGGAGCCGCGGGCCATTTGCCAGAATCGCTGGAAGTCCCGGAACACGCGGAACGACTGAACGATCGGATCTTCCCGCTGCGCCTGCGCGAAAGACACCGCGCCGCTTCCACGGCGACCGCGCAGCCATTGTTGGATCGTGTCCCGATTCATGCGACGTCAACTCCGCCGGACGCCAAAAGACCGAGCGCGGCCAGACTCGGAACGAAGAAATAGTCGCCGCCCCTGGTCGTGACGAAGCGCGGGATGTCGAAGCAGATGAACGGTCGTCGTCCCGTGGCTTCGTCACCCGGGATCATCATTTGCGCGCTTTGACGACCGCCGATGGTTGGACGATTGCCGGCGATCGGATCGGTGTCGTTGCCCTGCTCGAAATCGTCGCCGAAATTCATCCATTTCTGCTGCACGAACTCGAACTGGTCGAAGCCGGAATTGAGCGCAATGAAAATAATGCCGCGCTTTTCCTGGCTCTCGGCTTCCTCCTCGCTGCCCGGTTGCAGGAATTTGCCATAGGCGATTCCGCGGCGGATCAAGCGGTGTCGGCTCATCGTCTTGCCGCCGAAGCCGAACGCATCGCGCGGGTTGGCGCGCCGCACATGTGCACCGAGCGGACAGCGTGCGCCCGCGGGATCGCCGGCGTAGCCGAATGTATTGCGCGTGTCCTCACGAGGGGCGTCGGGGTGTTCGATCAGCGAGGATCCATCCGGCCATCGCCCCATCATCTTGGCGGCAAGAAACTTTTTCGCGCTGACGCCATCCGGCAGACGACCGGGAATGGTTCGGGCAAATGCGTCCGCCTGATCATCAAGGTAGCGACGGAAACGAACGACGTCCTGCTCCAGCTTGCGGTACACGAGATAGGTGCCATCGTGCGCGAGAAGATGCGGCAGCGGCATGGGAGCCATCTCGCCGCCCTCACCCGCGTGGCCGAGAAGAAACTCGCCAAGCGGAATCTTGCGAAATCGCCCCTTCTCATCCGGATTGCCAACGTCCTGACGGTCCCTGCCACCGTCGTCAGGCACTCCCTCGATCGCGGGGTTGCTCAAGCCGTCGAGGAAACCGAAGTGCTCCCTGCGAGTCTGTTCGCCGTTGATGTGCAGCAGCCCCGCCGGCTGACTGTCCTTCAATTCCTGCACGCCATTCGGCAGCAGATCCCTGAGCTGTTGACAGTGCGCCGCGAGCGCCGGCTCTGTCCGGCCGTAGATCGAAATCAGCATATGAACGCGATGCGTCTTCCAGGGATCGTCCCAGTGCTCCGGTGAACTTTCATCGATGTCACCGAGTTCGTTCGCACGAGGTTTCATGCCCTCCTGAAACTCGCAAGGAAACGTGGCAAGACTTTCCGTAGGCAGGCCAAGGGCGCGGAGGCCTTCAAAGGTGAAGGCGATGTTGAGAGTGGCGTCCGGCTTTGCGCGCCACAGTGCCGGCGTGACGGCGTTGGTCTCGAGCAGCCGCTGGATGAACGCCCTGGCATCATCAGCGTTTTGGATCTCGAAGAACAAGAACTGCGCGTGCGGAAACGAGGCGTAACCGCGAAGGATATTGCCTTGAATATTGGTAAGGTTGAGCATCGCCAGACCCCTGCTCTGATCGTTGCGTACTCACAAATCTCCCGGGGACGGCCTCTCGTTTTGGAGACCCTCCCACATTTGCCTGAACTCTCGTTGGAGCACTTCGGGAGGCCGTGGATTGGTTTGAACAAGCTTGACGAACTCGCCGAGGCGGCGTCGGCACAGTAGCGCCATGAGAATCTCGCCTACGCTCGCCTCAGGCTGGTCCGCCAGAAACAGCGTGGTCTTGAGTTGACACCGCTCGAAATATCCGGAGAGCAAATCGCGCCGATGGATACCCGGGAAGCCAAGACAGCGTCCCCAAATGGTCGCGACTTCGTTCGGGATATTGCTGGCCAGGGCCTGGACCAAAGGATCGACGCTCTCGCCATCGAATTCGCACATGAACACCAGATAGTCCGACTTGAGCGCATCGAACTTCGCCGGCGTGCCTTGATAGGCGAGGCGGTCGACAATGAACATTCGCGCCATGTGGATGATCGGCACATGGCTCAAAGGCGAGCCGCGCGGATAGGTTCGCGGGTCATCCAGCGTGCGCAGAAACCCACGCAGATCGTCAGATTGATTGGTTGCAATCGGAAACAGGCCTGTGAAGCCGTACTTCTCACCGTTTTGATTAGCCACGTCGCCAACTCCGTTCGACCGGCCTGCTACACTGGTCCAAATGTACCGAGCTTGTTCTGCACGCTGATCAGCAAGCGATCGAACTCGACCGCAAACCGTTCGGGAGACAGTCCGCTCGAATTCTGAAAAAGCTTCTCGACTTCGTTGCGCAGCTCGAGTGCCGAGCGCACATCGCGCACGGACGCACCCGGATACGCGCTATAGGAATGGTCCGACTCGATCTGGTTGCGCTGGATATAGGCCTTGAGCGGCCCGACCGGACGGGCGAACGGGTATCCGACGCTCCAGAACCAGACAAGGTCGAGCGGTTTGTAGAGCACGTCGGCAAAGGCTTCGATGTAAGGTCCCCAGGGACCGTTGAACGTGCTCAGAAAGAACAAATAATCGTAGTGCAAATTTTCCGCCGGCTGGCTGTCGCTCACCCGCGGAAAGCTGTCGCGCTTGACGACAACCCAGTGAACAAAGGGCAGAAACGCCAGCTCCTTCGCTGTGACTTGGGTCGATTTGAA
The DNA here is from genome assembly GCF_055413685.1 of Bradyrhizobium sp. LeoA1Lang. Taxonomy (NCBI): domain Bacteria; kingdom Pseudomonadati; phylum Pseudomonadota; class Alphaproteobacteria; order Hyphomicrobiales; family Nitrobacteraceae; genus Bradyrhizobium; species Bradyrhizobium sp. LeoA1Lang. Next base: position 24,280 of record NZ_JBVAPG010000002.1, read on the forward strand.
GCGATCGAAGATAGACAGCAGCACTCCGACGACAAGGGTGCCGAAGCGCGTCATCGGCGTTATCACGTTGAAAGTAACGGCTTTGCCTAATCCATACTGATTACGTGCGCGATCGGCCATGCAACGTCTCGCCATGAATCATGGTGAACTCGGCGAGACACGCACGCTCGGCCCACCTGTATAATAATACCTTGGAGGATAGTACAACGTCAGGTAATAACGTTACTACTATTATCGAAAGTCGCTGCTCCGTCCAGTGCAATGAATGTTGTCGTGCACAACTGACTCTCGCACATCCGTCATGGATTGCTAATGCCGGCCAGCATCACAGCTCTGTCATACAGCGTGACGATCCATGTGATCGCGCAGTTCAGCGACAGCGTGCCAACGGCTTCGATCACGTGAGCAATCCCGCCAGCGATTGCGCGATGCCGCTCCGGTGAGCAACCTTTCCGGCGCTGGCGTGACCAACCATAGACGTGGTCGGCGCAATCATCAGGAAACAAGCCGTGGCAACCAATGAAATCGACGCCATTCGCGCGCTGCTTTCGTCAAAACCGCGGCCGATCGGATGGACCGAGCGGCGCGAACGCCTCGATGAAGTGGGTTCGGTCTGGCCGGTGGCCGATGACGTGAAGCTCGAAACAGTCGATTGCGACGGCGTGGCAGGCGAATGGTCGCTGGCGCCGGGCAGCGAGCCATCACGCGTGCTGCTCTATTTCCATGGCGGCGGCTACTGCTCCGGATCGATTCTGAGCCACCGCAGATTGGTCAGCGAAGCCGGGCGCGCCGCGCGCGTTCGAACGCTCGCAATCGGTTACCGCCGCGCGCCCGAGCACCCTTATCCCGCCGCGCAAGAGGATGCGATGAAGGCTTGGCACTTCCTGCACAGGCAGGGCATTCCGGCGCACTGCATCGCCGTCGGCGGCGACAGTGCCGGCGGCAATCTTACGCTCGAGCTAATCGGCCGGTTGCTGAGAGACGGCGAGGACTTGCCCGGCTGTGCCTGGCTGCTCTCGCCATGGACCGATCTCACGATGTCTGGCACAACCCTTGGCACCAAGGACGCAGTCGATCCGATCATCCACAAGACCTATCTGGAAGAGCTTGCGGACGCCTATGTGCCTGACACCATCGATCGCAGTTCACCGCTCATCTCGCCCTTGTTTGGCGATTTCACCGGCTATCCCCCGATGCTGATCCAGGTCGGATCGGCGGAGACGTTGCTCGCGGATGCCACGCGGCTCGCCGAGGCGGCCGGCGCTGCCGATGGCGAGGTGACGCTGGAGATCTGGCCCCACATGATCCACGCGTGGCCGCTATGGAATGCGAAGCTCGCTGCCGGCCGCCACGCGCTTTCCAAGGCGGGGCAATTCATCCGTGCCCGTTTGGCATAGTGCGCCTGGTAGCCGCTTGAGCCAAAAAACCTCGATTTCGCAGGTTTTTAGAGCCAATGCGTACCAACACGGGACAAATCACGGGGTTTTAGGCGCGCTGAGGTTGTGGTATTCGGAACCTTTAGAATTAGTCCGGTTTGGTGTCGAATGATGGACCTCACCCCCGGGAATTCCACCAGCGCCCTGCGCATTGGTGTGCAGCCGATTGCGGTCACCGCCGTCGGGCTGTTTCTCGTCCTATTCGGGATCGGAGCGATCGCGCTGTACCGGGTCTATACCGGCGCGTCGCCGGAGTCCGATCGGGTCGTCGCTAGCCGGCAATTGCAGGCCCGCACCGCGCAGGTGTCCGAACAGCTCGTCGAGAAAACCAAGGGGTTGGAGGCGACCCAGCAGGAATCCATCGACCAGCTCCAGATGGTGCAGGACCACTTGCAGACCATGCGCCGCATGCTCGCCGCCCAGCAGGCCGACACCAAGAAGCTGTCCGAGCAGGTCACGGCACTGACCGAGGCGGTCGAGGGCTTAAGGCAATCCTTCGCCAGCGCCCAGGCCAATGAGCCGGCGGCCGAACCCGTCCGCAAACGATCGCGGTCGCACGCGGTTCGCAGCGGGCGCAAGCGCCGCGGCTGAGTCGGTCGAAATCACCGCAAAACCCCTCACCGGCAGGACATATCCACCGTCGCTGCCGAATCTCGATACGGTTTTTTTCGCTGACTTTGTGAACTAGTTCACATTCGGGAACCTAATTCCGGGGCAAGGTGCACGCCACCGGATGGCGTGAGCCGATTTCAATATCCGGGGCTGGCAAGGTCGTTGGCGGTATACTGCGTCAACGGCCTTGTTCTTTTAAACGCCCTGCTTCCGCCGCGGGCGCCCTTTCTTACCGACTGCTTTGGCCGCCTCTCACGCTGGTGACTTGCCATCGGCAGGCTTTGCTTGCTGAATGCCGGCGCTTTTGAACCCGGTCCCGCCCACCCCTCGATCGGGTCGATGGTTTGCAAACCATTTTGAATGAGGCCACGCATGCGCGCTGAATCCCTGCCCACCTCGGATGTCATCGGACTGACAAAAACCGCTCCCTTCTCGCGCCGCGGCTTCATGACAGCTTCGGCCGCCGTCGCGGCGGGCTACACGCTCGCCGCAGGTCCGGTGCGGGCCGACGTGATCAAGACCGATACTACCGGCCTCACTGCGGGTGAGGCCAAGATCAGGGTCGCCGGCGGCGAGATGCCTGCGTATTTCGCGCGGCCGGCCGGTGTCAGCAATCCGCCGGTCATCCTGGTGGCGATGGAGATTTTCGGCCTGCACGAATACATCAAGGACGTGACGCGCCGGCTCGCCAAGCTCGGCGCGTTTGCGGTGGCGCCCGACTATTATTTCCGCAAGGGCGATCTCACCAAGATCACCGACATTCAGCAGATCCTGCCGATCGTGAACGCGAAGCCGGATGCCGAGCTCCTGTCCGATCTCGACGCCACCGTGGCCTGGGCGAAATCGCAAGGCGGCGACACCTCCCGCCTCGGCATCGTCGGCTTCTGCCGCGGCGGACGCACGGTCTGGGAATATGCCGCCCACAACACCGCACTGAAGGCCGGCGCCGCCTTCTACGGTCCGCCGGTCGATCCGCAGAATCCGGCCTGGCCGAAGAGCCCGATGCAGCTTGCACCCGAGATGAAGGCGCCGGTGATCGGCTTCTATGGCGAAGCCGACACCGGCATCCCAGTCTCGCAGGTTGAAGCCTTCAAGGCGGCGCTCGCCGAGAACAAGAAGACCGCGGAATTCAAGATCTATCCGGGGGCCCCGCACGGCTTCCATGCCGATTATCGCACGAGCTATCGCAAGGAAGCCGCCGAAGACGCGTGGGCGCAGATGCAGGCCTGGTTCAAGAAGTACGGCGTGCTGAGCTAAAGCGCCCGTCGCCATCTGCAAAGCGATGCGCGAGCAGGCGCAGCGCGTTGGCGGTGACGAGCACGGTGGCGCCGGTGTCGGCGAGGATGGCCATCCACAAGGTGGTCACGCCGAACAGCGTGGTGACAAGGAACACCGCCTTGAGGCCGAGCGCGATCGTGATGTTCTGCCAGATGTTGCCGAGCGTTGCTCTCGAGAGAGCGATCAGCTCGGCAACGCCGACAACGCGGTTCTTGAGCAACGCCGCGTCCGCGGTCTCCAGCGCCACGTCCGTTCCGCCGCCCATGGCGATGCCGATGGAAGCCGCAGCGAGTGCCGGCGCATCGTTGATGCCGTCGCCGACCATCGCAACCGGACCGGCTTGCTTGAGCCGCCCGATCTCCGCGAGCTTGGCGTCGGGCAGAAGCCCGGCACGCGCCTCAAGCCCGAGCTGACCGGCGATCGCATCGGCGGTGCGGGCATTGTCGCCGGTCAGCATGATTGCGCGGAGACCGCACTCCGTCAGCCGTTTGACGCCTTCGAGCGCGTCCTCCCGCGGCTCGTCGCGCAATGCGATCAACCCCTCGACCGCCTTGCCGGACAGCAGGACCACCACCGTCTTGCCCTCGCCTTCGAGCGCGCTGATCTTTTCGACGACGCCGGGATCGACGCTCGCCTGCTCGCTCGCGAAGCGGGGCGAACCGACCGAGGCGAAGCCGCTTCTCAGACGTGCCGTCACCGCTTTGCCAGGCGTCGCGACGCCGCCGCCGAAGGTCGCGGGAAGCTCGAGCCCGCGCCTCTCGGCTTCCTCGATGATGGCGCGCCCGAGCGGATGGCTGGTGTTGCGTTCGACCGCCGCCGCCTTGGCCAGAACCGTGTTCTCATCTCCGGCGATCGAGACGACATCCGTCACCTGCGGACGACCGCGCGTGAGTGTGCCCGTCTTGTCGAAGGCAATCGTCTTGACCTTACCCAGCGTCTCGAGCGCCGCTCCGCCCTTGATCAACAATCCCTGCCGGGCGCCGGAGGCAAGGCCGGACGCGATGGCCGCCGGGGTGGAGATCACCAATGCGCAGGGACAGGCGATCAGCAGCGTAGCGAGGCCCCGATAGATCCAGGTCATCCAGTCACCGCCGAAGACGAGCGGCGGGATCAGGACGACAAGCAGCGCGACGAGCATGGCGGCGGGCGTGTACCACCGGCTGAAACGGTCGATCATGCGTGCCGTCGGCGCCTTCGACTCCTGCGCTTCTTCCACCATGTGGATGATGCGGGCAATGGTGTTGTCGGCGGCGACATGCGAGATCTCGACACGTAGCTCGCCGTTGGCATTGATGCTGCCTGCATACACCTTCGCGCCGATTTCCTTGAGAACGGGAACGGACTCGCCGGTCACCGGTGACTCGTCGACCTCCGACGAGCCGTCGATCACGGTGCCGTCCGAGGGCACGCGGTCGCCGGGGCGAACCACCACGACATCGCCGACCGCGAGATCATCGACAGAAACCTCCTCGATATCGAGAGATGCCCCGCGCTGACGTCTGGCATTGCGCGGCACAAGGTCGATCAATGCCTCGATCCCGGCCCGTGCGCGACGGGCGGCGACCGTCTCGAGCAGTTCGCCCACCGCGAACAGGAAGACGACAACAGCCGCCTCCTCGGCTTCGCCGATGGCAACCGCGCCGAGTGCCGCTGTTGTCATGAGGGTCTCGATGGTAAAGGGCGAGCCGGACAAGGCGCCGGCAAGCGCGCGCCGCGCAAAAGGCAGGACACTGACAACCGCCGCCGCCGAATAGAGCCAACGCTCCAGCCCCGGGAACAGGCTGGCAAGCACGAACGCCACTGCAAACAGGACGCCTGTGCCGAGGACAAGCCTGCCCTTGGCTCCCTGCCACAGAGGGTGCCGTTCCTGCTTCCGCGGCGCCTTCCCTCCCAACACTGACGGCATGCCGGCCGGCTTGTAGCCCAACGCCCTCACCTTCTCCTCGATGAGGCGCGGCCCAGTGCGGTCCTGGTCGAGCCGGAAGGCGAGCGTTCCGGTCGTAAAGCTGACCTCTATGTCGGTGACTCCAGGCAGCCGCCGCATCGCGTTCTCGATCTTGAGCGCGCAAGCCGCGCAATCCATGCCCTCGATATGCAGCCTGTAGGAATTGGCGGTCGCCACAACGTCACCTCGACGAGTTCGATGTAGCCACCTATATGGACCCTGTAGCAACTACAGGGTCAAGGCATGAGCGGCGGCAGTTTGACGATAGGCGAGCTCGCACGACGGACCGGGACCAAGGTCGAGACCGTCAGGTACTATGAGCGGATTGGGCTCCTTGAGGCGCCAATGCGGACGGCCGGCAACTACCGCGCCTACGCGCCCGAACACCTGAACCGTCTGAGTTTCATCCGCCGCTCGCGGGACCTTGGCTTCTCGCTCGATCAGGTTCGGGCGCTTCTCGACCTGTCCGACGATCGAGATCGCCCCTGCGGGGCCGTCGATGCAATCGCGAGGGAACATCTGTCGGAGGTCGACCGCAAGATCGGGGATTTGCAGGCGCTCCGGCGCGAGCTCAGCAGCATGATCGATCAATGCCAATGCGGCACCGTCGCAGACTGCCGGATCATAGAGGCGCTTTCGCCCTGAGTATTAGAGCGTTTTCGAGCGAAGTGGACACCGGTTCGCGTGAAGAAAACGCGTCAAAACAAGAATCAAGAGCTCCGGTTCTGATTCAATCAGAACCCAAGCTCTAACCGAGACGATCGCGATTGCGATGCGGCTTGGCCAATTGCCGTTCGACTTCCCAGAACATCAGCACAAAGGCGGCGCCCAGGCTGATGACGATGCCCAGGAAGACGAAGGTGAAGGCGGCGGTGGTGAGTGTGCTCAGCATTTCGAAATCGCTGCAATCGACGTACCAGCCCCTATGCAGAAACGATGCAACCTCGATGCTGAAAACACCGAGGCTCCATCCATCTTCCCGATAATTTTCGCTGCAGCGCGCCAGGTTCGCAGCAGTATCGGTTGAGATCAGTCGCAGACATCAACCGACCTGATGCGCCAGCCATATGACGTCAAGACGCGCTGCTGGGCAACGTAGCAGCCGCCGTAGCCGGAATTGTCGTAATAGCCGTAGTAGGGATCGCCATAGTCGTAATCGCCATAGGGCCAGTCGCCGTAGAGCCCGTAGCCGAGGCCAACACCGACCGCCGCGGCGGCGAACGGAAATCCACGACGAAAACGCCCGAAGCCGGGACGGTAGAAGCCGCCACGAAATGCGGCCGAACGGAAGCCGCCGGCGCCGATCGCGGCCGAGCGGAAGCCGCCTCCGCTGAACGCCGCTCCGCGGAAGCCACCGCCACTAAAACCGCCGCCGCGGAAACCACCGAAGCCGCCTCCACGAAAGCCTCCGCCGCCAAAGCCGCCCCCACGAAAACCGCCGCCGCCAAAGCCGCCTCCATGAAAACCGCCGCCACCAAACCCGCCGCGGGCCGACGCCGTATCTATCGTCAAAATTCCAAGCGAGGCTACCGCCAGCAAGGCAACCATCGTTTTACGCAACATCACTGCTCCTCCATCACGGCCTGCCAATACCGGCGCGGCCTGCGCCAGCCGCCGCAAGCTCTGCCGCCAGTCTAGAGCGAGTTCCGGCCATGCGCCTTGACGATGCGCTCACTTCTACGCGACCGGGAAGTCGGGCAGAATCGGGCAAGAAGCTTCGCTCGGCCAGCCGACCGCAGAACCGGTCTTGGTGCAGGGCGAAGCAGGCCGCTCCCTTCCGGAACCAAAAGCTCCGGGAGCCATTTGGCCTTACGCGGTGCAAGGTGCGAGGATGCGCAAACTGATCGCTTTCGACGAGGATACGTTCGACAAGCTCAAGCAACTCGGGCGCGACAGGATGGCGACGTTTCAGGAATTGGCCGATGAAGCGTTCGCAGACCTGCTCAAGAAGCACGGCATTCCGATCGATCTGCGCGACGCGTTACGCAAGAGCGCCGCGCAGTCGAAGACAGATACCGCCAAGTCGCCAAGTAATTCGCCAAGGCCCAAGGCAAGGAAAGGACGTCACGCATGACGACAGACCCGGATCCGTTTGAGCAGGGGCAGCAAGCGGCGCGCGAAAACATTCCAGCCGAGGCCAATCCCTATCCGGACGGCAGCGAACGACATGCGCTATGGGCCGCAGGCCACGAGCAGGTGGCCTCCGCGACGGAGGCAGATGAATCCGAAGATACGTGACGGCCGCTCGGGCCCTTCAACCGATCTTGCGGAGGCCCTTTTTGAAGCGCGGCCCGTTGAGCTGATAGAACTTCGCCGCACTTCCCATCTTGGCGACCTGCGCAGGATCCAGTGTCCGGATCACGCGCGCGGGCGAGCCGATGATCAGCGAGTGTGGCGGAAACTCCTTGCCCTCGGTGATGACAGAGCCCGCGCCGACGATGCTCTCGCGGCCGATGCGTGCGCCGTTCATCACGGTCGAGCCCATACCCACCAAGGCGCCGTCTTCCAGCGTGCAGCCGTGCAGGATCACATTATGGCCGACGGTGACGTTCTTGCCGATCACGAGCGGAAAGCCGAGGTCGGTGTGGCAGGTGGAATTGTCCTGGACGTTGGAGCCCTCGCCGACCTCGATCCACTCATTGTCGCCGCGCAGCACCGCGCCAAACCACACGCTGGCCCCGCTCAACAGGCGCACCTTGCCGATCACGGTTGCAGTTTCCGCGATGAAATAGTTGCCGTCGGCCGGCAGATCGGGCCCCTGCCCGTCCAGTTCATAGATAGCCATGGATGTCTCCTCTTTCGCGGCGACATTGGCACAGCGGTCAAAGGCTTTTCAAGCGAGCGGCCAAAGCGTTTTCAAGCGAAGTGGACGCCGGTTCGCGTGAAGAAAACGCGTCAAAACAAGAATCTGGAGCTTCAGGAACTGTGGCGAAAGCAGCCTTCAGACCAGAACGCCGGCGGCGCGCAGCGTCATCAGGAAGAAGGTGCCGGACATCAGGCTCCAGAAGCCGGCGATGATGGTCGCCATCATCACGAATTCGAAGCGGCGACTTTCGATCCGGGCGCCGCGCAGCGTGTTGCGCATGATGATGAAGGGCGCGGCGAACACCAGGAACGGGACCGCCGCGAACGTCCTCGGCGCCGCGCCTTCCTGCAACAGGCCGAAGCCGGCCGGCCGCTGCGCCATCGCCTGATAGCCGCTGGCGAGCGCACCGGCGAGCGCGAAGCCGAGGCAAAGGGCGAAGAACGAGTTCAGCGCATCGGGCGACATGGCAAACTTCCGCTACTCAACAGACCGCGCGCTTCCTTTGGCAAAATTGCCGCTCCGCCGCTACATCATCCTTAAGAAAGGGTTAACATGCGCCCGACGCCGCCGCGTTTGCGCATGGCTCATCGCTTGCCGGATTCTCTGAAATCATACGGAAATTGGCCGCCGCGTGGCATATTCGCGGGATGATTCGGCATCACGCGAACCCATCCATTCTCGTTCGATGACATTGCTCTCGACGGCCCAGCATCTTGCGCGCGACACGCGCAGGAATCCGCGCGCGCACATCCTGCCGATCCTGATCGCAGCCGCCCTCGCCGGCAGCGCGATCGCGCTGGTCACCTACCTGTTGTGGCCGACCTGGACCACCGTACCCTTGAGCGATCCGTCGAGGTTGCCGGTCAGCGTCGGCGGCACGCTATTCAACGTGCCGCCGGCGGCGGTGCGCATGAAGATCCAGCGCCATTCGGGCGCGCAGGAGCGCGTTGACCTCAGCTTTGCCTATCCCTCGCTCGAACCGCCGGCGCCGAAGCATGTCACCGCCGAGACGGTGGAGGACAAGGTGCAGCCGATCGACAGGATCTTCCTCTCGATCGCGGCGCATCATGATCAGCTTGCCCCCGACACCCGCGTGCGCACGATCTATCCGCGCTATCTCGATCAGGCGGCAAGCACCGACGACGGCCTGACGGTGCGCGCGTTCCGCGACGGCTCGCCCTATGGCGGTGAGGATTTGTTCACGGCGACGTCGCCCACCCTCAGCGCCCGCTGCACGCGCGACGCGCCGACGCCCGGCATGTGCCTGAGCGAACGCCGCATCGACGGCGCCGACTTCACCTATCGCTTTCCGCGAAGCTGGCTCTCACAATGGCGCGACGTTGCCGGCGCCATGGACCGCCTGACGATGCAATTGCGCGGCCCGAAGGGGTAATTCCAACGTCATTGCGAGCGAAGCGAAGCAATCCATAGTGCCACTCGCTGAGGCGTGGATTGCTTCGCTTCGATCGCAATGACGGTCTTAACCGACGAGCCTACTCAGCCAGCTATTTCGTAGGGTGGGCAAAGCGCAGCGTGCCCACCTTGTCTTGCACCGCCGTGGATGGTGGGCACGCTTCGCTTTGCCTACCCTACAGATCAGCGCAAGCTACTCGGCCAGATCCTCTTCGAGGATCGCCATCTGGAATTGGAACGAGCGATCGTCGTCCTCATCGTCGACGAAGAGGACACCGACGAACTCCTCGCCGATATAGACCTCGGCAGAGTCGTCTTTCTTGGGCCGCGGCACGACGCGGATCTTGGGATTACCGAAGACGCGTTTGAGATATGCGTCAAGTTTCCTGACTTCCTGAACGTCCACGGGCGGTCTCCAATCGGATCGATGATTTTGGGACGGAGTTTTAGGACGGGACGGCGGCAATCGCCAGAGCCTTTTCGGCCCTGGCCCAATCTAATATTTGCAATCGAAACGATCGCGAAACACGAGTGAAATCAAAGCCCGATCGCGTTGAGCATCTGGTCCATGGTGCGCGACGGCTCGGCGCAGCCGGCTTCGCCCACGATCTTCGCCGGCACGCCCGCGACCGTGACGTTGTGCGGTACCGGCTTGACGACGACCGAGCCCGCGGCGATGCGCGCGCAATGACCGACCTCGATATTGCCGAGGATCTTGGCGCCGGCGCCGATCATCACGCCATGGCGAATCTTCGGATGGCGATCCTCGTTCTCCTTGCCGGTGCCGCCGAGGGTGACGCCATGCAGGATCGAAACGTCATCGTCGATGACGGCGGTCTCGCCGCAGACAAAACCGGTGGCGTGGTCGAGGAAGACGCCGCGGCCGATCTTGGCGGCCGGATTGATGTCGGTCTGGAAGACTTCCGACGAGCGGCTCTGCAGGTAAGCGGCGAAATCCTTGCGGCCCTTCAGATGGAGCCAATGCGCGAGCCGATGCGTCTGCAGCGCATGGAAGCCTTTGAAGTAGAGCAAGGGATCGATGAAGCGCGAGGTCGCGGGATCGCGGTCGTAGACGGCGACGAGATCGGCGCGGAAGGCGTTGCCGATGTCGGGCTCATCGCGCAACGCCTCGTCATAGGTCTGGCGGATCAGATCGCCCGACAGCGCCGAATGGTCGAGCCGCTCGGCCAACCGATGCACGATCGAGTCTTCCAGGAGCTCGTGATGCAGCACCGCGGAATAGATGAAGGTGGCAAGCTCCGGCTCGCGGCGAAGGATCTCCTCGGCCTCGCTCCTGATCCGATCCCAGATCGGATCGAGCGCGGCGACCTTGCCGCCTTGCGGATTGACCTGATGCACTGCCATGGCTGGCCTCGCGTGATCTTTGCAGAGCATGATCTGTTCGGAAAACCGGTCCCCACTTTTCCGGATCATGCCCCAGTTTCGGTGTGCGCTATAGCACGGTTAAGCGACGCTTGTCCCGATGAGGTTCGGCAAAGGACAAGCCTCGCTTAACCGCTATGCGGAGACGTCCCATCCAATTGGTCGGGATTTGCCGGAAATCAAGCAGGCTTAAGTCCGATTTCCGTAGAAGAACATTCTCCTGGCGTAGAAGATCATTCTCTTTGCGACAGGAAGTCGATCACGCCGGTCTTGTAGACCTTGTCGCCCACCGCCCGCATGTGATCGCGGTTCGGGATCGCAAGCACTTGCGACCGCGGGATGATGCGACCGAGCGCTTCCGCCGAGCCCGCGATCTCGTCATTGCTGCCGACCGCGATCAGGACGGGCACGTCGATGTCGGCTGCCTCCTGCCGTGTCATCAGCCGCCGCGAGCCGCGCAGGCAGGCGGCGAGCGCACGACGGTCGGAGCGGGTCTGATCGGCAAAGGCACGGAAGGTGCGGCCGACCGGATCGGTGACATCCTCCAGCGACGGCGCCTCCAGCGCGACCGCGACATTCTCCCCGGGGCCGCCGCCTTCGATCAGGCCGATGCCGATACCGCCGAGAATCGCCGAGCGCAGCCGCTGCGGCTCATTGTGTGCCAGCACCGCCGTCATCCGCGAGCCCAGCGAATAGCCCATGATATCCGCGCGCGGGATGCCGAGATGATCCATCAGCGCGATCACGTCGCTTGCCATGACGGCGATGTCGTATTGCGCGGGATCGTAGAGCTTGGCGGACTCGCCATGGCCGCGATTGTCGAGCGCGATCACGCGGCGGCCATCCTTGCGCAGTTCCGAGACCCAGCCGGGATAGACCCAGTTCACGTTCTTGCTCGAAGCAAAGCCGTGCACGAGGAAAATCGGATCGCCCTCGCCTTCGTCGAGATAGGCGATCTCAACAGCGCCGTGATGAAAACTCGGCATCGCGCCTTCCGTTGTTTGAGGGATTTTCTTGGATGGGCGACCGGCAAACGATCGCAGAGCTTAGCCGCAGGCGGTAGGGCCCGCCACCGCAACCTCGGATGGCGCTCCCGCCATCGCGAGTTGTTTCCGCAGGCGCCGCGCCTTGCTCCGCCGCAGCCATGCCAGCGTCAGGCGCTCGGTGGTCGCCTTGATTGAGGACAGGAAGCCGAACAGCGTCAGCAGCGCGCCGAACAGCCACATCGTGAGGTTGAACGTGCCGGCAGCGAGCAGCAGCGCGCCGCGGCCGAACAATTTCAGGATCGCGCGGGTCTGGCTGCCCTTCGCTTCCGCCAGCCGCGCGGCACGCGCGACATCCTTCGGCCCCTCCGCGATCTTGAGCGTCTCCAGCGCGCCGCGGGTGCCGGCCTTCTCGCCAATGCGTCCGACATCCTTGGCAAGGCGGACCAGCGCCCCGGCCTTTTCCACGCGGAACGCGGCCTTGATCGCGGTCATCGTCTGGCCCGGACGGAGCGCGGAAGCCGAGGCGACAGCCTCCTGCAGCATCGGCGCATCCACGACTTGGCGCGCCGAGCGGCCGGCCCAGGCCGTTAGCCCCTCGCTGATCCGGCCGACCTTGCGCGCATCCTTGACCAGCGACAGCCCGGCGCGCACCGGCGCGACACCGCCGACGGAGATATAGGTCGCGGCCGTCACCGCAAGACCGGCGGCGGCGAGGCCAAGGATGAGGTGGTCGGTGTCCTCGCCCATCGCCAGATGCTTGCCTTCGCGCACGACATCCCTGACATCACCGAACACGAAGAGATCACCCGCGACCGTGCCGGACAGACTGGCAAGATCGTCCGCGGTGCCGGTGACGAGGCCGGAGGCAAAGCGCTTGGCGACATGCGAGGTCGAGCTCGCTTCCGCAACGGCATCGTTCACGCGCGTGGTCAGGCCATCGCTGATTGCGACATTCTTCTCACGCGCAAGTTCGAGAAAGCTGTTGGCGAGATCGGCGTCATCAGCGGCCAGCGCCTGTTCGATATTCCGCTCGATCAGGAGCTGGTCGTTCCGTAAAGCAGAACTGATCTGCAGGTCGGCCAATTGCGCCGGCTCGTCCTGTGCGGCCAGCATGGCATACGCGTCGCTGGCATACGGCCACAGCGCGGCGCCAGCGGCGATGCTCACCAGCATCCCCGCCACCCCTATCCTGACCCGCGCTCGCTTCATTCGATAAAACCCAGGGTTTTGCTCAACTTGGAAATAGTGTGCCGTTTTTAAGACACAACAGCCCCGACGAAAGAAGGGCTTCTCTCCGACGACAAGATTGTGTCGAATTTGCATGAGCAAATGGATGGTCGGGGCTCTAGGAATCAACTCCACCCGCCAGTATGGTGCTGGGCATTTCGCAGTGCCGCATCGCGTTGATTGCGTCCGTCCGTTATTGCCATCCCAAGGTGAAGATATGTCCGACCACGTCGTCCCGCACTTCCATAACGACGCCGGAGTCTCGGTGATCGAGATCGGCTCGCAGGAGTTCATGTGCGTGGGCGCGAACCCGCCGTTCGACCATCCGCATGTGTTCCTCGATCTCGGCAATGACAACGAGATTATCTGCCCCTACTGCTCGACGCTCTATCGCTTCGCGCCCGACCTCGCCGCCGGCGAAGCGCGCCCGCCCGAATGCGTGCTGAAGGATAAAGTCGCCTGACTATTCGTGGCTGATTGATCCGTGACGATCACGCGCACCGTCGTTGTTGCGGGTGCCGGGATCGGAGGACTGACAGCTTCGCTTGCGCTCGCGGCGAAAGGCTTTCGTGTCGTCATCCTGGAAAAGGCGCCGCGGCTGGAGGAAGTCGGCGCGGGGCTGCAGCTTTCGCCCAATGCAAGCAGCATCCTGGTCGGTCTCGGCCTCGAACCGCGGCTGGCTCCGCGCGCGGTGACGCCGGACGCGATCAGCGTCGTCAGCGCGCGCGCCGGCGGCGAGATCGCCCGCCTGCCGCTCGGCGAGGCCGCGAGCACGCGCGCCGGCTCACCCTATTGGGTGATACATCGCGCCGATTTGCAGGGAGCGCTGCAGGCAGAGGTTGAGGACCATCCCGACATCGAACTCCGCCTGGGCTGGCAGTTCGAGGATGTCGCCGACCATGCCAGGGGACTGACGGTGGCCGCGCGCTGCGGCGACGCGCGGCAGCATGAGCTGGCGGCGGCGCTGATCGGCGCCGACGGCATCTGGTCGTCCGTGCGCAGCCGCCTGTTCCCGGAACTGCATCCACGGTTTTCCGGCCTGATCGCCTGGCGCGGCACGCTCGATGCGAAGGCGCTGCCGCGCGAATACACCTCGCCGCGAGTGCAACTCTGGATGGGACCGAACGCGCATCTGGTCGCCTATCCGATTGCCGCGGCACGCCGGATCAATGTGGTCGCGATCGTGCCGGGAACCTGGAACCGGCCGGGCTGGAGCGAGGCCGGCAATGCCAACGAGATCAAGAACGCGTTCTCCGCGGATTGGCCCGCCACCGCGCAGATGCTGATCGGCGCGGTCGAGGAATGGCGGCGCTGGGCGCTGTTCACGATGCCGGACGTCAGTGAATGGAGCGCGGGCGCGGTCGCCCTGCTCGGCGACGCCGTGCATGGCATGCTGCCCTTTGCTGCGCAAGGCGCGGGCATGGCGATCGAGGATGCCGCCGTGCTTGCCGATTGCCTCTCAGGCTGCACCGGCGAGGACATCTCCGGCATTCCCGCTGCGCTGAAGCGCTACACCAGGCTGCGCCGCGGGCGCGTCGATCGGGTGCGGCGCACCGCGCACCGACAGGGGCGCATCTATCACCTCACCGGACCGATGGCGCTCGCGCGCGATCTCGTCATCCGGGCGATGGGCCCGCAGCGAATGCTGGCGCGGCAGGACTGGATCTATGATTGGCGGGCGTGAAGGCGGCTCACCGCGCTGACGAACGCGCTCCTCTGGCGGGCGCAGGCGGCGCCGGTGGCACGATCGGCGCCGGCGCCGCCACGATCGTCTCATGGCATTTGTTGCGCCGCCAGTTTTCCTCGGCGAGCTTCTGCTGGGCACGCACCGCGACGTAATCGTTGCGGTAGGCCACCTCCGACACAACGGCGCCGCCGACGCCGGTCTCCGCCTTCGACATCAGCCCCTGCAACTCCGCCGCGCGCGCCGCCAGCGTCGTGCGCTCGGTCTCGAGTTGCTTGCAGTCGTAAAGATCGTATTTGGCGGGATCGACGAAGGCCGGGCTGAGCGTCTCGCCCATCTGGGCGCAACCGCAAAGCAGGCCGACAAGCGCAAGCAGCGCGGCGGTCACGGCCGCGCGCGGCGGCAGGTGGCGGAAGGTGCGGATGGACATGGCGCCTTGGTAAACGGTTAAGTGTTGAGATTGGCTAAAGCAGCGGGAAATGACGGGATTGAGGCTGGCGCGGGACGGCGGAGACCGCGCGGCGCGATCCGCAAGACTTCGCGCGCTGTCGCGTTCCGCGTTAAACTGTTGAAATAACATGTATTCGGCGACAATTATCCTGTTTCCACTTCGCCACCAAACGCGCTAGATATCCCTCTCCCGACGAACGCGGACGTGGCGGAATTGGTAGACGCAAGGGACTTAAAATCCCTCGATGGCAACGTCGTGTGGGTTCGAGTCCCACCGCCCGCACCAATCGAATCAGGCGCCTTTTGAATCCTTTGGCTACCCACGACGATACGACCAGCGCCGGCAAGTCAGCCAGCACAAGGCGGTCTGGACCCAGACCATAACCGATCAGGAATGAGGATTCATGATGCGCATTCTGGCTTTGGCTATCCTGACGGTCGTGATGCTCAGCAGGGCAACGCCTACCCAAGCTCAGACCTACGATCCGAACTATCCGGTCTGCCTGCAGGTCTACCAGGGCATGGTGGATTACTACTTCGAATGTCGCTACACCTCGATACCCCAGTGCCAGGCATCGGCCTCAGGCCGGGCGGCTCAGTGTGTGGTCAATCCTTACTATGCCAAGCCCGTTCCGCGCAAAAAGCGTCGCGCGAGCAAGTCGCGCTAGGCCGTGCACTTATAAACTTGGTGGCGTGACGCATCGACACAAGAAGTGTAGATCTGAGCCGCAGAAGGACGCCGCCGAGAAGTATCGGGAAGAGGTGTATGCCAAATGGAAAGCCAGGAGATCACCCGTACACGGACATTGTCACACATGGCCGAGACGTCTACTCGTCCCGTGCCGCGGGCCTAGTCCGCGAAATCGCCAAGCTCTCTGACGATA
This sequence comes from Bradyrhizobium sp. LeoA1Lang, assembly GCF_055413685.1. NCBI lineage: Bacteria > Pseudomonadati > Pseudomonadota > Alphaproteobacteria > Hyphomicrobiales > Nitrobacteraceae > Bradyrhizobium > Bradyrhizobium sp. LeoA1Lang. Next base: position 40,384 of record NZ_JBVAPG010000002.1, read on the forward strand.
AGGCACGACGCAAGCTCGCTGACCTTCTCTTCTCTGAGTACAACGAGTTCAGTCGCCCTGACGTCAACAAGCTTGAGACTGTGCTCACCGAGATGCGCAACAAGGCTCTCCAAGACGCACGCGAACGCGGTCTGTAGAGAATGATTAGTCACTCGCCTAGCCCAAGGTTCTTGAGCGAGAGACCATGATGAATCGGATCGCGTCACTGCGCGCCACTCTCACAAGATAGTCCGAAACGACTCGACGCAAAGCGCAAGCTCAGCACGCTTTGATTGCTTGCTGGAGCACGAGAACGTTCGAGTTGCTACACGGCGACAACACGCTCGCGCACGCTCCCTCATCACGATCCCGTCAGATGTGGCTGGGTTCACATCGACGCTTGCCATCGAAAATTAGTCTTTGCGCGCCGACCGCAATCTTGCGGCTGTCAAATCTCAACGCGTATGGATTGGAGATGTGACGATGGCAAGTTCGGAGCAGGATCGGCTCGCGAAGACAGCCTGGATCGGCCGCGTAGCGATCATCATTGGCGCTCTGTTCTTATCCAGGCTGTTTCTCGTCGCGTTGTACGCCGCCTCGATGTCGCCAGGTACGGCACTCGGCGATTTCGCGACGATGACTGTGTTCCCGTAGATTTGGAGATTAGAGACCATCGCCGTGCGCGGCGGCCCGGAACATTCTCTCGCCGAAAATGTTGTACTGCAGCATTGGAGTGCAACGACATGGCGAAAGACTATCCAGGGGAACAACAGGCGGCGGAACAGCATCCGGAACCGCGCGAGCAGAAGCAGGAGACGCGCACGCCGGCTTCGCTGCCGGAACCCGCTCTGCCGCTCTTGAATGAAGGGCTGGAGCGCGTGCGCGAGAGTCACTGTTGAGTGAACACGGGCTACGCTTGAAATGAAAATGGCCGGGGCGGAGCCCGGCCATTTTGCTTTCCGTTCGATGAAGCGCCCTACTCGCTCTTGTCGATGTTCCAGAAGATCGGCGTCGCCGGGCCGTCGAGCACGCCGGTGAGCGATTTGCGCCAGCCAGCCGGGACAAGATACTGGCCGAGCGGAACGTACATCACCTGGTCATAGGCCTCCTTCTGGATCTCGGCGGCGATCTTCTTCTGCTCGTCCAGCGAGGCGGAACGGGCAAACTTGTCGCGCAGCTCTTCGATCTTGGCATCTTCTGCCCAGCCGAACCAACCGCCGTTCTTGCCGCGGCCGGTAATGGAAGCGTTGACGATGGGATTGGCAACGTCGGCAGCGACCCAGTTGGTGAAGAACATGTTCCAGCCGCCCTCCTTCGGCGGCTTCTGGCTGGCGCGGCGGGTCACCACCGTCTGCCAATCGGTGGCCTGCAGATCGACCTTGAAGCCGGCATCGCGCAGCAATTGCGCAGCGACGATCGGTTGAGCCTTCAGCGTGGTCACGTCGCCGGGCGCCATAACCACGACGGGCGTACCGTCATAGCCGGACTCGGCGAGCGCCTTCTTGGCTTCGGCCATGCCGTTGCCCTTCACCAGGGTCTCAGCACCGACTTCGGTCTCAAGTGGGGTTCCGCAACCAAAGAAGGCGCCGCAGACCTTCTGGTACTTTGCATTGCCGACCAACGCATCAAGCACGTCTTTCTGGTTCATCGCCAGGAACGCGGCGCGACGGACTTTCACATTATCGAATGGCGGATAAAGGAAGTTCATGCGTCCCAGCGTCTGAAAGCCAAACTTGTTCAAGACCTCGATCTTGAGATCCTTGTTGGGCTCCAGCACGGGAAGCATGTCGAAGGGCAGGTTCTCCATAAAGTCGATGTCGCCGGACTGCAGCGCGTTCACCGCGGTCTGCGCGTCAGGCATGGTGATCCATTCGACGCGATCGACCTTCACCACCTTGCCGCCGGAGGTCCAGCTCGGCGCCTCCTTGCGCGGCACATAGTCCTTGAACTTCTCATAGACCGCCTTCACGCCCGGCTGGAATTCGGCCTGCACGAACTTGAATGGGCCGGAACCGATCTGCTCGGGGATCGCCTTGTCCGGCGGTGTCTCGGCGAGACGCTTCGGCATCATGAACGGCACGCGTGACGACGGCTTGCCGATCGCATCCAGCACCAGGCCGTAGGGCTCCTTCAGTTTCAGCGTGATCGTCTTGGCGTCGGTCGCGGTGAGGCTGGCGGTGAAGTCCATCAGCTTCTGGCCCATGCCGTCGACCTTGCCCCAGCGCTGCAGCGAGGCGACGCAATCTTCCGCCGTCACCGGCGTGCCGTCATGCCACTTCAATCCGTCGCGCAGCGTGAAAGTGTAAGTGAGCTTGTCGTCGGAGACCTTCCAGTCCGCCATCTGCGGCTGGATCTTGAAATTGGAGTCGGTCGCGAGCAGCGTGTCATAGACCATGTAGCCGTGATCGCGGGTGATGTAGGCCGTGGTCATGATCGGATCGATCACGCGCAAATCCGAATGCATCACCGCGGTGATGGTCTTGCCGGCCGCGAGCGCCTGCGCGCTCAGCGCCACCGAGAGCGCAACGATAGATAACGCTGACGTCAGCGCTCTGCGCTTCCAACTGGACGTTTGGAACATTCATGTCTCTCCTGACGTGAAACTGATCAATGCCGGCTTATTCGTTGTGCAATCGGTCCGTTATTTGTGCGGACTAACATGCTGCAAGACCTGCAGATTCAAGACTTGCACCAAGCGTGTATTGCGTCAATCCGGTTTTGGTCGAGATCGGATGTACACAAACGAATGATGCGGCTCGCTGCGTTTGACGCTACAACTTCGAAAGGCCGATTTCGATAATCGCGATCTGACTGCATTACGCACCTGCAGCAACGAAGAGAGAGACCTCATGAATCCAGCCAATCTTCCCTTTGATTCCGAAGTGATGCTGCAGGGCCTGCGTAGCTGGGTGGAGTGCGAGAGTCCGACCTGGGACGCGGCGGCCGTCGAGCGCATGCTCGACCTTGCGGCGCGCGAGATGGCGATCATGGGTGCGACGATCGAGCGCATCGCCGGCCGCCAAGGCTTTGCAGGCTGCGTGCGCGCGCGCTTTCCCCATCCGAAGTTCGGCGAACCCGGCATCCTGATCGCGGGTCATCTCGACACGGTGCACCCGGTCGGCACCATCGAGAAGCTGAAGTGGCGGCGCGAAGGCAATAAATGCTTTGGGCCCGGCATCTTCGACATGAAGGGCGGCAATTATCTAACTTTGGAAGCAATCCGGCAGTTGATCCGCGCGTCGTTTACGACGCCCTTGCCGATCACCGTGCTGTTCACGCCGGACGAGGAAGTCGGCACGCCCTCGACGCGCGACATCATCGAGGCCGAAGCCGCGCGCAATAAATATGTGTTAGTGCCGGAGCCCGGCACCGCCGACAATGGCGTCGTCACCGGCCGCTATGCGATCGCGCGCTTCAACCTGGAGGCAACGGGACGGCCGAGCCATGCCGGCGCGACGCTTTCCTCCGGCCGTTCAGCGATCCGCGAGATGGCGCGGCAGATCCTCGCCATCGACGGCATGACCACGGAAGATTGCACCTTCTCGGTCGGCATCGTGCATGGCGGCCAATGGGTCAATTGCGTCGCCACCACCTGCACCGGCGAAGCGCTCAGCATGGCCAAGCGCCAGGCCGATCTCGACCGCGGCGTCGAGCGTATGCTGGCGCTGTCGGGCACGTCGAACGACGTCACCTTCAAGGTGGCGCGCGGCGTCACCCGCCCGGTGTGGGAGCCGGATGCCGGCACCATGGCGCTTTACGAAAAGGCCCGCGCGCTTGCGGAAGGGATGGGCTTGAGGCTGCCCCATGGCAGCAAGGGCGGCGGCTCCGACGGCAATTTCACCGGAGCGATGGGCGTGCCGACGCTCGACGGACTCGGCGTGCGCGGTGCCGATGCACACACGCTCAATGAACATATCGAGGTCGACAGCCTTGCCGAGCGCGGCCGGCTGATGGCAGGGTTATTGGCGACCTTGCAGTGACCTGTAGCCCGGGTGAAGCGAAAGTGTAACCCGGGGAAAGCGAGGACCCGGATTGCGCTGCGCTCCATCCGGGCTACGCTACCTCCAAGCTGTGACGGGTCATTCCTGGGGCATCCCGGAATGACGGGGGTTTGAAGACGCATCGGCGCCCGATGGCACGGGAATTGCTGAAATGCTACGCTGGTGACGGAACTCAGGTTAACGGCCGACGTCACTCCTAATGACCCTAATCTGACGGATCGACATTGCTGGGATATCTGCTTCGCCGAATCCTTGCCGCTATTCCCGTGATGGGCGTGGTGGCGCTGTTCGTGTTCCTCTTGCTGCGGCTGACGCCGGGCGATCCTGCGGCGATCCTCGCCGGCGACAACGCAACGCCCGAGCAACTCGAGCGCATCCGCACCTCGCTCGGATTGAACGAGCCGATCTATGTCCAGTTCGTGACCTGGATCGGAAAACTCCTGCACGGCGATCTCGGCGTATCCCTGATCTCGAACGTGCCGGTGCTGAAGATGATCAGCCAGCGCATCGAGCCCTCGATCTCGATCGCGCTCTCCACCATCGTGCTTTCGATCGTGGTGGCGGTGCCGCTCGGCGTGATCGCGGCCTGGCGGCACGGCACCTGGATCGATCGCTTCGTGATGGGACTGTCCGTGCTCGGCTTCTCCGTGCCGGTGTTCGTGATCGGCTACGTGCTGATCCAGATCTTCGCGATCGACCTGCGCTGGGTGCCGGTGCAGGGCTTCAAGAGCATCACCGCAGGTTTCGGTGCGTTCTTCCAGCGCATCATCCTGCCGACCTGTGCTTTGTCCTTCATCTATGTCGCGCTGATCGCACGCATGACGCGCGCCTCAATGCTTGATGTGATGGGTGAGGATTACATCCGCACCGCACGCGCCAAGGGCATCGGCGAGATGGGCGTGCTGCTGCGGCATGGGCTGCGCAACGCGGCAGTGCCTGTCATCACCGTGATCGGCAGCGGCTTTGCGCTTTTGATCTCCGGCGTCGTCGTCACCGAGAGCGTGTTCAATCTGCCCGGCATCGGCCGCCTCACCGTCGATGCGGTGCTGGCGCGCGACTATCCGGTGATCCAGGCCATGATCCTGTTGACGTCAGGCATCTATGTCGCCATCAACCTGCTGATCGACCTCGCCTATACCCTGCTTGATCCAAGGATCCGCTACTGATGGCGATCGATACCCTCCCCGAGCCGTCGCTCCCGATCACGACGCCGCTGCGGCCACGCTTCGGATTCCTGACCTCGACGCCGATCATGACGGTGGCGACGATCTGCCTGTCGCTGATCATCCTGATGGCGATCTTCGCGCCATTGCTGGCGCCGCACGACCCGGTGCAGCTCGCACCGGCGCTGCGGCTGAAGCCTGCCAGCGCCGAATTCCCGCTCGGAACCGACGCCTTTGGCCGCGATCTGTTGTCACGGATCATCTATGGCGGCCGGATCTCGCTTCTGATCGGCCTCGGCGCCGCCGTGTTCTCGATCAGCATCGGGCTCGTGATCGGTCTCGTCGCCGGCTTCTTCAAATGGGTCGACGCGGTGATGATGCGGATCATGGACGGCTTGATGGCAATCCCGAGCATCCTGCTCGCCATCGCCGTGGTCTCGCTGTCGGGCGCGAGCATCTGGACCGTGCTGGTGGCGATCACCATTCCCGAGGTGCCGCGGGTGGCGCGACTGGTGCGCTCCGTGGTGCTCACCGCGCGCGAGGAGCCCTATGTGGAAGCCGCGATCTCGCTCGGCTCCAGCCTGCCGAAGATCATGTGGCGGCACCTGATGCCGAACACGATCGCGCCCCTGATCGTGCAGGGCACCTATGTCTGCGCCTCCGCCGTGCTCACCGAAGCGATCCTGTCGTTCCTCGGCGCCGGTATCTCGCCGGAGACGCCGACCTGGGGCAACATCATGGCCGAAGGACGCGCCTATTTTCAGATCAAGCCGTCCCTGATCTTCTGGCCCGGCCTGTTGCTGTCGATCGCGATCCTCTCCGTGAACCTGATCGGCGACGCCGCACGCGATGCGCTCGATCCGCGCATGAAGCAGCGGGGGAGCGGGAAGTGACGGCTTCAAAGCATTTGAAGCCGTCATTCCGGGGCGCGCGAAGCGCGAGCCCGGAATCCATCAGGCCACGAGCGCAAGCTGAGAAATGGATTCCGGGCTCACCCGCTTCGCGGGCGCCCCGGAATGACGAGAGAGTGAGTGCATGACCAACACCGTCCTCGACATCGACAATCTCGTCGTTGCCCTCGGTAAGAAGCCGGGCGCAAGCCGCATCATCGACGGCATCTCGCTACAGGTCCGCGAGCGTGAGACGCTGTGCCTGGTCGGCGAAAGCGGCTCCGGCAAATCGGTGACGTCGCTCACGGTGATGGGCCTGTTGCAGAAGGGCTCGCTGATCCCGACCGGCGGCAGCGTCAAGCTGGTGGGCGAGGAATTGCTCAGCGCGAGCGACCGGCGCTTGCGGCAATTGCGCGCCACCCGAATGGCGATGATCTTCCAGGAGCCGATGACGGCGCTCAATCCGGTGGTGCCGGTCGGCCGCCAGATCGACGAAGTGCTGCGCGTGCACACCGATCTCGACGCCCGCACGCGGCGGCAGAAGATCCTGGCGATGATGGAGCAGGTGCGGCTGCCGGATGTGGAGCGCATCTTCGCTTCCTACCCGCACCGGCTCTCCGGCGGACAGCGCCAGCGCATCATGATCGCGATGGCGCTGGTGCTGGAGCCAAAGCTTCTGATCGCGGACGAGCCGACCACTGCGCTCGACGTCACCACGCAGAAGCAGATCCTCACGCTGATCCGCGACCTGCAGCGCGACCATGGCACCGCGGTGCTGTTCATCACCCACGACATGGGCGTGGTCGCGGAGATCGCCGACCGCGTCGCGGTAATGCGTCACGGCCGGCTGGTCGAGAGCGGGCCGCTGGACGGCATCCTGCGCAATCCGTCGATGGAATATACCCGCAACTTGCTGGCCTCGGTGCCGAGCCTGGTGCCGCGGTCACCGCGCGAGGAGACCAGGGAGCCGGTGGTGCTGGAGGCCAACGAACTCTGCAAGGTCTATCGCGAGCGCTCCTTCCTTGGCAAAGTCCGCGAGGTCGCGGCCGCCAAGGATGTCACGCTGACGCTGCGCAAGGGCCGCACGCTCGGCATCGTCGGCGAGAGCGGCTCAGGCAAATCGACAGTGGCGCGCTGCATCGTGCGCCTGATCGACCCGACCTCTGGTGGCGTGCGGCTGGTCGGCCGCGAAATCTCCGAACTGTCGCGGCGGCTGTTGCAGCCGCACCGCAAGAAAATCCAGATCATCTTCCAGGACCCCTATCGCTCGCTCAACCCGCGCGTCACCGTCGGCGAGTCGATCGCGGAAGGCCCGATCAATTACGGCATGCCGCACAAGCAGGCGCTGAGCAAAGCGCGCGAACTGCTCGAGCTGGTGCACCTGCCGGCGGACGCGATCTCGCGCTATCCGCACCAGTTCTCCGGCGGCCAGCGCCAGCGCATTGCGATTGCGCGCGCACTCGCGCTCGACCCTGAGGTGCTGGTGGCGGATGAGGCGGTGTCCGCGCTCGACGTCTCCGTGCAGGCGCAGGTGCTGGATCTCCTGGATGAAATCCAGAAGCGGCTCGGCATTGCGCTGCTGTTCATCACCCACGATTTGCGCGTTGCGGCGCAAATCTGCGACGATGTCGTTGTGATGCAGCATGGCCGCGTCGTCGAACAGGGGCCGGCGGCGGAAGTGCTTACTCACCCGAAAGAGGCCTATACCAAGGCGCTACTTGATGCCGCACCCGGCCGCGGCTGGGATTTTGCCAATTTTCGGCCCGTGGCCGAGGCCGCGGAGTAGTCCCGCCCGTCATTGCGAGCGAAGCGAAGCAATCCATGCCGCCACTTGCGGGGACATGGATTGCTTCGTCGCTGCGCTCCTCGCAATGACGGCCTGGGCGCATGAGCCAATTCCCAACGCCCATGCGGCATGCAAATCCGGAATGCTTCGCCGCTTGCGCTGGCCGCAGCGACACGCTTAACGTCGCCCTTCACGAACCCAGAGACCTTGATCAATGACCCGCATCGCCGTCGGCGGCTTCCTGCACGAGACCAATACCTTTGCGCCGACCAAGGCGACCTATGATGATTTCGTGCATGGCGGCGGCTGGCCATCGATGGCGCATGGCGCCGACGTGCTGAAGGTGATGCGCAAGATCAATGTCGGGCTTGCCGGCTTCGTGGAGGCGGCCGAAGCCAATGGCTGGGAATTGATTCCGACGATCTCGTGCGGCGCAAGCCCGTCGGCGCATGTGACCGAAGATGCGTTCGAGCGCATCGTCAAGGAGATGGTCGACGGCATCGCCAATGCAGGTCCGCTCGACGCCGTCTATCTCGACCTGCACGGCGCGATGGTGACCGAGCACCTGGACGACGGTGAAGGCGAGATCCTGGCGCGCGTGCGCAAGGTGATCGGCAACGACCTGCCGCTGGTCGCGAGCCTCGATCTGCACGCCAATGTCACGCCTGAAATGGTCGAGCATGCCGATGCGCTGATCGCCTACCGCACCTACCCTCACGTCGACATGGCCGACACCGGTCGCGCGTCCGCAAGACATCTCGCACTGCTGCTGAAGACCAGGCAGCGTTTCGCCAAGGCATTCCGGCAATTGCCGTTCCTGATCCCGATCAGTTGGCAATGCACCAACGACCAGCCGACCAGGGGCATCTACGAGAAGCTCGCCGCGATGGAGAGCGATACGGTACCGACCCTGTCCTTTGCGCCGGGCTTTCCCGCGGCCGATTTTGAACATTGCGGGCCGAGCGTGTTCGCTTATGGCACGACACAGGCCGACGCCGATGCCGCCACCGACAAGCTTGTCGCATTGATCGCCGGTCATGAGGACGATTTCGACGGCCGCATCTATTCGCCCGACGACGGCGTGCGCCATGCGATGGCGTTGGCGAAGGCCGCGACCAGGCCGATCATCATCGCCGACACCCAGGACAATCCCGGCGCCGGCGGCGACTCCGACACCACGGGCATGCTGCGGGCGCTGGTGCGCAACAATGCCACCCGCGCCGCAACCGGCGTGATCTACGATCCCCAGTCGGCAAAGGCCGCGCATGCCGCGGGCGTCGGCGCCACGGTAACGCTCGCGCTCGGCGGCAAGTCGGGCATTCCGGACGACGCGCCCTACAAGGAAACCTTTGTCGTCGAGCAGCTCTCGGATGGAAAGTTCGTGGCGCCCGGCCCCTATTACGGCGGCCGCGACATGGATATGGGACCATCGGCGTGCCTGCGCATCGGCGATGTCAGGGTGGTCGTCAGCTCGCACAAGGCGCAGCTCGCGGACCAGTCGATGTACCGCTATGTCGGCATCGAGCCGACCGAACAGGCGATCCTCGTCAACAAGAGCTCAGTGCATTTCCGCGCCGATTTCGAGCCGATCGCCGAGAAGCTCTTGATCTGCGCTGCCCCCGGCGCGATGCCGGCCGACACCGCGTCGCTGCCGTGGACCAAATTGCGGGCGGGGATCCGCATCAAGCCGAACGGCCCCGCCTTCGCGCCTGTCAACACATCACGTTCAACCGGATAAGGACCAAATGCCCACCATCGAACGCATCGAAGGCTTTGCCGACGAACTCACGGCGATCCGTCGGGATTTCCATGCCCATCCCGAGATCGGCTTCGAGGAGGTCCGCACCTCCGGCATCGTCGCCGAGAAGCTCGCGAGCTGGGGCATCGAGGTGCATCGCGGCCTCGGCGGCACCGGTGTGGTCGGCGTGCTCAAGGGCAAGGGCAATGGCGACAAGCGCATCGGCCTGCGTGCCGACATGGACGCGCTGCCGATGGAGGAAAACACCAACCTGAAATGGCGCTCGACCATTCCCGGCCGCTTCCATGGCTGCGGCCATGACGGCCACACCACCATGCTGCTCGGCAGCGCACGCTATCTGGCCGAAACCCGCAATTTCGACGGCACCGTGCATTTCATTTTCCAGCCGGCCGAGGAAGGCCTTGGCGGCGCCCGCGCCATGATCAAGGACGGGCTGTTCGAAAAGTTTCCCTGCGACGAGATCTACGGCCTGCACAATGCGCCCGATCTGGACCACGGCGAGATCGCGGTCCTGCCGGGGCCGGCAATGGCCGGCGCCGATTTCTTCGACATCACCATCCAGGGCTACGGCGCGCATGGCGCGATGCCGGAGCGCTCCAAGGATGCCGTGGTGATCGCGATGACACTCGGCCAGGCGCTGCAGACCATCGTCAGCCGCAACGTCGATCCACTGCAGGCGGCGGTATTGTCGATCACGCAGATCCACTCGGGCTCGGCCTACAACGTCATTCCCGGCGACGCGAAGCTGTGCGGCACAGTGCGCGCCTTCTCCGACGAGGTGCGCGCACTGATCCGCGAACGCATGCGCACGATCTGCGCCGGCATTGCCGCGACATTCCAGGCCGAGATCACCGTCGACATCCGCGACGGTTTCAGCGTGCTCGTCAACCAGGAAGAACAGTCGCGGGTGGTCGAGCAGGTCGCGCGCACCGTGGTCGATCCATCGAAGGTCATCACCCGCTCGCAGCCGAAGATGGGCAGCGAGGACTTTGCCGACATGATGATGGCGGTGCCCGGCGCCTATTTCTGGGTCGGCCATGACGGCTCGGTGCCGGTGCACAATCCCGGCTATGTCCTCGACGACAAGATTCTGCCTGTTGGCGCCAGCATGTTCGCACGCATCATCGAGACTCGTTTGCCGGTAGGTGCCCATGCATAAACCAGCCCCCGAAGACGCCGTCACCTCGCTGCACGATCTTTCCGCGACCGACCTGATCGCGGGCTACCGCGCCAAGCAGTTCTCACCGCTCGAGGTGCTGGACGAGGTGATCGCGCATGTCGCGCAGTGGGAACCGCACATCAAGGCGCTCTACCTGTACGACCCGGAGGGCGCGCGCGCAGTGGCCAAGGCCTCGACCGACCGCTGGCAGGCCGGGGAGCCGATGGGCACGCTCGACGGCGTGCCTGTCACGATCAAGGACAATGTCGCCACCAAAGGCCAGCCGGTGCCGCTGGGCGCGGCCAGCGTCAAGCACGTGCCGGCCGAGAAAGACGCTCCGCCCGCCGCGCGCTTGCGCGAGGCGGGCGCGGTGATCTTCGCCAAGACCACGATGCCGGATTACGGCATGCTGTCCTCGGGACTCTCCTCGTTCCATCCCCTCACCCGCAATCCCTGGGACCTCAGCAAGAATCCAGGCGGCTCGAGCGCGGGCGCAGGTGCGGCCACTGCAGCCGGCTACGGCCCACTGCATCTCGGCACCGACATCGGCGGCTCGGTGCGGCTGCCGGCGTGCTGGTGCGGCCTGGTTGCGCTGAAGCCGAGCCTCGGGCGCATCCCGATCGATCCGCCCTATCTCGGCCGCGTCGCTGGGCCCATGACCCGCATCGTCGATGACGCCGTGCTGATGATGAGCGTGTTGTCGCGCCCCGACCGCCGCGACGGCATGAGCCTGCCGGCGCATGAGATCAACTGGAAGACGCTGGAGAAGTCGCCGCGCAAGATGCGCCTCGGCCTGATGCTCGATCTCGACGTCGGCCAGGCGCTCGAGAAGGAAGTGCGCGACGTCGTGGTGAAGGCGGCGAAAACCTTCGAATCCGCCGGCGCCGTCGTCACCGAGGTCGACGGCTTCTTCACGCGGCAAATGCTCGAGGGTCTCGACAATTTCTGGCGCGCGCGGATGTGGGACGATCTGTCGAAACTGTCCGCGGAAGAGCGCGCAAAGGTGCTGCCCTATATCTACAAATGGGGCGAGGCCGGCGCGAAACTGTCGGGCGTGGACGTGATCCGCGGCTTCAACCAGACCATGGCGATCCGCGCTGCCGCAGCCAAACTGTTCTGCGATTTCGACTACATCATCTCGCCGGTCTCGCCGGTGGTGAACTTCGCGGCCGAACTTGCCGCACCGCTCAACGATCCCGACAAGCCGTTCGAGCACATCTGCTATACCGTGCCGTGGAATATGTCGGAGAACCCGGCGCTGTCGATCAACGGCGGCTACGACAAGAATGGCTTTCCGATCGGCGTGCAGATCATCGGCCGCCGCTTCGACGACATCGGCGTGCTCGGCATGGGCAAGGCCTTCGAGGCCCTGCGCGGCCCGCAACGGCCCTGGCCGCAGCCGCCGGCGAAATAAATTACCTCCACTCGTCATTCCGGGATGACCCGAAGGGTCAGGCCCGGAATCCATCTATCCACGCTCACAGCGCGGATGAATGGATTCTCTGATGTGCAATTGCACATCATAGCTCGCGCTTGCGCGCGCCCCGGAATGACGTGCTAGAGATGATCACGAAGGAAACAAGAGGAAGGAAACAACCATGGCGTATGAGACGATCAAATACGAGGTCGCCGAGCAAATCCTCACGATCACGCTGAACCGCCCGGACAAGCTCAACGCCTTCAATGCGACGATGCAGCAGGAACTGATCGACGCCTTCGATGCCGCCGACAAGGACGACGACATCCGCGCCATCATCGTCACCGGCGAGGGCCGCGCCTTCTGCGCCGGCGCCGACCTTTCCTCGGGCGCCAACACCTTCGATCGCGACGCGCGGCGCGGGCCGGTGAAGCGGCTGGCGAGCGGCGCGGTCGACTATAGCGATCCCAATGTGCGCGACGGCGGCGGCCAGGTGACGCTGCGCATCTTCAAGAGCCTCAAGCCGGTGATCGCCGCGGTGAACGGGCCTGCGGTCGGGATCGGCGTCACGATGCAGCTCGCGATGGATATCCGCATCGCGAGCGAGGCCGCGCGCTTCGGCTTCGTGTTCTCCCAGCGCGGCATCGTGCCCGAGGCGGCCTCGAGCTGGTTCCTGCCGCGCATCGTCGGCATCTCACAAGCGCTGGAGTGGTGCTACACCGGCCGCGTCTTCCCGGCGCAGGAGGCGCTTGCGGGCCGTCTCGTCAGCAAGGTGGTGCCGCCGGAAGAGCTGTTGCCGACCGCCCGCGCGCTGGCAAAGGAGATCGCCGCCAAGACCGCACCGGTCTCGGTGGCACTGATCCGCCAGATGATGTGGCGCATGCTTGGCGCCGACGATCCGATGGAAGCGCACAAGGTCGACAGCCGCGGCATCTACGCCCGCGGCCGTTCGGACGACGTCAAGGAAGGCGTGGTCTCGTTCCTGGAGAAACGCCCCGCGCAGTTCAAGAACAAGGTCTCGTCCGACATGCCCGACTATTTCCCCTGGTGGCAAGAGCGCGAATATAAGTGAGCACGCCTGCGACGACGCCGGCACAGGACGGCGTCGTCCTCCTGCACGGCATCAGCCGGACAGCCCGTTCGTTCCGCAAGATGGAAAGCGCGATCGCGCGTTCCGGATATGCGACGCTCAATCTCGATTACGCCAGCCGCCGCAAGGCGCTCGAGGCATTGGCCGCAGACATTCATCCCGATATCAAAACTTTCGCTAGCCGTCTCAGTGGCCAGATGCACGTCGTCTGCCACTCCATGGGCGGGCTGCTGACGCGCGTCTATCTCGCCAAACATCGGCCGCCAAATCTCGGTCGCGTGGTGATGCTGGGCACGCCCAATGGCGGCAGCGAGATTGCGGACCGCTTGAAGAACGTCGTGCTCTACCGCGCATTCTTCGGCCCCGCCGGACAGCAGCTCGGCACGCTGCGCGATGCCGCGACCATGGCGCTGTTGCCGCCGATCGAGTATCCGGTCGGCATCATCGCCGGGAAGCGCTCGATCTACCCGGTCGCCTCGGCCTTCCTGCCGCGTCCGCATGACGGACGTGTGTCGGTCGCGAACACGAAGCTCGACGGCATGACCGATCATATTGTCGTACGCACGTCGCATCCGTGGCTGGTGCGCAGTGACGAGGCGATCGCGCAGACGATCACGTTCCTGCGGGAAGGAAAGTTCACAGCGAATTCCTAAAGTGGGCAGCGATAACGTGCCACCTCGCTTTTTGATCCATGCCGATCGCGCATGGAGGCGAGCAGCACTTCCACTGCACTGCAAATCCGCAACGCGATATCGTCTGTGCGAACCCCGTCACTGAATCGGTGCCGATGCGACTTTGCCTGCGGATGCTTATCCTGGCACCCCTCGTCCTGGCCGGCTGTGCCGAACGGGAAGCCGAATGGGCGCGACGCGGCAGGGAAAGCCTGATCGGACTTAGTCAATCAAATATCCGGATGTGCGCGGGGCTGCCGACTGGAACCGCCAAGGACGGCACCGGCCAAATCTGGATGTATGAGCACGCCGCCAGCGCGCCCGGCGGAATCGCGCCGCCGGCCCTCACGATCCCGCCCGGGCTGAACATCGGCGGACAACCTCTGACCGGATATTGCCGCGTGCAACTCCGCTTCGTCGGCGGCAAGGTCGCGGAGGTGCAATATGCGGGGAATACCGACATCGGCGAGGCGCGAGACGCCGTCTGCGGCCAGATCGTGCGGGCGTGTCTCGGCTACGCGCAGGCGGGCAAGTGAGGCCAGTACCCGTCATCACCCGCGAAGGCGGGTGATCCAGTATTCCAGAGGCGGTTGAGATTCACCGAGAGATCGCGGCGTACTGGATGCCCCGCCTTCGCGGGGCATGACAGAGAAGAATCACCCCATCATCAACGCCACGCGGCCGATCGCCTTGCGTTCCAGCAACAGGCGCATCGCTTTCGCTACATCCTCCAATGGCAGACGGTGCGAGATGTTCGGGCGCACCTTGCCGGCTTCCGCCCATTCGGTCAGCACCTTGATCCGCACCTCGCCCAGCGCCGGATTCCTGCGCACGGCTTCGCCGGCGCGGATGCCGAGCACGCTGGCGCCCTTGATCATCAACAGATTGGTGCGGGCAAGTCCGATGCCGCCGGTGAAGCCGATGACGAGCAGCCGCGCGCCCCAGTTGATGCAGCGCATCGAGTTCTCGAACACCTCGCCGCCGACCGGATCGAACACGACGTCGGCGCCGTTGCCATCCGTGATGCGTTTCACGGCGTCACGAAACGGCTCACGCGCGTAAAGCACGAGATGGTCGGCTCCCCTCGCCTTGGCGATCGCAAGCTTCTCCTCGCTGGACGCGGCCGCGATCACGACGGCGCCAAGCAGCTTGCCGATCTCGACCGCGGCGAGGCCGACGCCGCCGCCGGCGCCATGCACCAGCAGCACCTCGCCGTGCCTGAGCTGGCCGCGGTCGATCAGTGCGTGATAGGCTGTGCCATGCGCGGCGAGGAAGGTCGCTCCTTCAGCATAGTCGAACGTCGACGGCATCCGCGTGAGTTGTGACGGCGCAGCTACCGCCTCGTCGCTGAAGGCGCCATGGCGCATCTTCACGATGACCTTGTCGCCAACCCTGACGTGACCTGCGTCATTCACCTCGACCACGTCGCCGGCGGCCTCCATGCCCGGCGTGAACGGCAATGGCGGCTTGAGCTGATACTCGCCCGCCGCCATCAGCACGTCGGGAAAGTTGATGCCCGCGGCGCGGATCGCGATGCGCACCTCGCCCGGCTTCAATCGCGCCGGCGGAAATGTTTCCAGCCGCAGGCGCTCGGGCGGACCGAGCTCGCGGCAGACGACGGCTTTCGGCATCAGGCTGCCTGCTCCTTCTTGCGCTCCAACGCCTCGCGGATCAGCGGCAAGCGGTCATTGCCGAAATACATGTCGGTCTTGTCGATGAAGATGGTCGGCGAGCCAAAGCCGCCGCGCGCCATCACTTCGTCAGTGTTGGCCTTGAGCTGGTCCTTGATCGCCTGCTCACTGACGCCGGCGAAGAATTTTGCCGGATCGATGCCGACCTTGTTGCAGATCTCGGTCAGCACCGCATCCTGCGAAATGTCCTTGTCGTCGCCCCAATAGGCCTCGAACACCGCGCGCGCGAATGGCAGCATCTTGTCGTTGCCGAGCCAGATGCAGCCGCGCATCGCCTTGACGCTGTTCACGGGAAATACAGTCGGCGGCATCTTGATCGCAAGGCCAGCCGAGCGTGCCCAGTCGGAGAGGTCCTTCTTCATGTAGCGCGCCTTCAGCGGCACCGGCGTTTCGCGCGAGGCATAGACGCTCGGGTTGACGGTGTTGAAGATGCCGCCGACCAGGATCGGCCGCCAGGAGATCTCCGCGCCGAACTCCTTTGCCAGCGGCTGGATGTTGTGGAAGGCGAGATAGGTCCAGGGGCTGGAGCAGTCGAAGAAGAATTCGATCATGGTGGCGTTTCCTGTTGTCATATCGCTTGTGTCCATTTTCGTCATTCCGGGATGCGCCGCAAGGCGCAGGCCCGGAATCCATTGATCCGCATACACCAACGGCGAAATGGATTCCGGGCTCGCGACTTCGTCGCGCCCCGGAACGACGGGTAGTTACTGCTTCCCCAACATCTCCTTGGCGCGCTGGCCGAACATGTTCTTGCGCGCGTCCTCGTCGAACGGTTCCTTGACGAACTTGCCGATCGCGAGCCCCGCCTGCACCTGCGGCCGGGCGCGCACCAGGGCGTACCAGCGCTTGATGTTCGGGTAGTCGTCGAGCGTAAAACCCTGCGCCTTGTGGGTCATGGTCCAGGGAAAGCAGGCGATGTCGGCGATCGAATAGTCGCCGGCGATGTAGGCGCCGGTCTTGCCGAGCTGACGGTCGAGCACGCCATAGAGCCGCGCCGCCTCGTCGCGGTAGCGCTCGATCGCATAGGGGATCTTTTCGGCGGCGTAGAGCGCGAAATGGCCGTGCTGGCCGAGCATCGGCCCGAGCCCGCCCATCTGCCACATCACCCACTGGATGACCCCCGAGCGGCCGCGCATATCCGTGGGCAGGAAGCGGCCGGTCTTCTCCGCCAGGTAGATCAGGATCGCGCCGGTCTCGAACACCGAGAACGGCTCGCCGCCGTCGGCGGGCGCATGGTCGACGATCGCCGGAATCCGGTTGTTCGGGCTGATCGCCAGAAATTCCGGGCGAAACTGCTCGCCGGCGCGGATATTGACGGGGATGACCTGATAGGGAAGCCCGAGTTCCTCCAGCATGATCGAGATCTTCCAGCCGTTCGGCGTCGGCGCGTAGTGGAGGTCGATCATGGTTTCCCCAAAGGTCCCGTCATAAAGACGTTTGTTGTTCTGTACCTCGATCATAAGACATGGCAGACAGGCGCTCAATCCGAACCGAGGGAGGCCAGACATGCTGTTTCCGACCACGATCGCAGGCTCCTTGCCGAAACCGGAATGGCTGGCCGAACCCAACACGCTGTGGGCGCCGTGGAAGTCGCAAGGCGACGAGCTTGTGCGCGCCAAGCGCGACGCCACCCTGCTGGCGCTCAAGCTGCAGGAAGATGCCGGAATCGATCTCGTCACCGAGGGCGAGCAGGCGCGCCAGCATTTCGTCCACGGCTTCCTGGAAAAGGTCGAGGGCATCGATTTCGCCCACAAGGTCGAGATGGGCATCCGCAAGGACCGCTATAAGGCCATGGTGCCGCAGGTGGTCGCGCCGCTGCAGCTCAAGGGCCGTGTCCATGCCGATGAAGCCCGCGTCGCCCGCACCCACACGACGCGCAAGCTCAAATTCACCCTGCCCGGCCCGATGACCATCATCGACACCATCGCCGACAAATATTACGGCGACCGGGTCAAGATGGCCTTCGCCTTTGCCGAGCTCCTGAATGAGGAGGCGAAGGCGCTGCAAGCCGATGGCGTCGACATGATCCAGTTCGACGAGCCCGCCTTCAATGTCTACATGGACGAGGTCCGCGACTGGGGCATCAAGGCGCTGGAGCGCGCCGCCGAGGGACTGACCTGCGAGACCGCCGTGCACATCTGCTACGGCTACGGCATCAAGGCCAATACCGACTGGAAGGAGACGCTGGGCAGCGAGTGGCGGCAATATGAGGAGACCTTTCCTGTGATCGACAAGAGCGCGATCCAGCAGGTCGCGATCGAATGCCGCAACTCGAAGGTGCCGATCGAACTGCTCGCGCTGCTGCCGGGCAAGATCGTCCAGGCCGGCGTGATCGATGTCGCAAGCGACGTGGTCGAGACCGCGGAAGACGTGGTCGCGGTGATCGAGGCGGTCGCGAAATTCGTGCCGAAGAGCAACATCGTCGCCACGACCAATTGCGGCATGGCGCCGATGCGGCGCGACATCGCGGAAGCCAAGCTGATGGCGCTCGGCGCAGGCGCCAAGCTGGCGCGGCAGCGGCTCGGCTGACGCCGGTCGCATTGAGCTCCGTAGCCCGGGTGAAGCGCAGCGTAACCCGGGACCGCTCGTAGATGCGGACGCGGCTGTCCCGGGTTACGCGTTCCGCTCCACCCGGGCTACGGGTTGTGTCGCGCTCGGATGCAGCACGGGCTGATAGCCGGCGGCGAAGGCACGAACCGTCGATGGCGGCGTCAGCAGCAGCGCAGCATCCGTGTCGATGTTGCCGCGCGCGTAGCCCGCAAACGACCAGCGCAGCGGCGCGCCGCTCACGACCAGATAGCTCTCCTCACCGGCCTGCACCATTGCGCCGTCGGGGAGTTTCGCGAGCGGCGTCGGCAGCGGATGCAGCCGCTTCCGGCCGCGGTCGAGGCGCTCACGGTGCAGCACGGCGTCGATCTCGAACGCGTGGATGTTTTTCGCGCCATTGCCCTGCTCCCACGCGGCGCGAAACCGGTTGGCATCATCGCGGCGGCAGAAGAAGCATGGGCGATGGCCGGCCGCAAACGCAGTCGCTTCATCGAGAAAGAACAATTCGGTCCAGCTTCGCCCGCCCATCACCTTGCGGCGCCGGCCGCGGAATTCGCACACGCATGTCAGCCACGCCGGGCTTGACCAGCGCTTTTTCAGGAGTGTCCTGGTGGCGGGATCATGGATGATGCCGCGGTTGCCGGTGAACAACCCGCGGTGCGGCGTGGTGACGATCTCGCCCGTTGGGGTGACGCGGTTCTGCAGGGGCATTGGAGCGCTCACGATACCGCAATCATTTCTGGTGGCGAATGGCGAGTAGCGAATGGCGAATAGTCCCCCTATTCGCCATTCCCCATTCGCTATTCGCCTTCCATCACGCCGCGCCGTCGCGGATCGGAGGTTGGAACGAGAGCGCGGTGTCCCAGGGGAAGAAGATCCAGGTGTCCTGCGACACCTCGGTGATGAAGGTGTCCACCAGCGGCCGGCCCTTCGGCTTGGCGTAGACGGTGGCGAAATGGGCGTCGGGCAGCATCTCGCGCACCATCTTGCCGGTCTTGCCGGTGTCGACGAGATCGTCGACGATCAGGAGCCCCTTGCCGGTGTTATTGCCCAGCCTGGCGGTTACGTCTGAAATGCCCTTCAGGACCTGAAGGTCACCCTGCTTGGTGTGGTCATAGCTCGCGATGCAGACGGTGTCGATCACGCGCACGCCGAGCTCGCGCGCCACGATCGCCGCCGGCACCAGGCCGCCGCGGGTGATCGCGATCACGGCCTGGAATGGCCCGACCTCGTTGAGCCGCCAGGTCAGCGCCCGGCAGTCCCGATGGAACTGGTCCCAGGAGACCGGAAAGGCCTTGCCTGCCCGCTCCTGCGCGTTGAGGGTCGTGTCCGCCGCCATCTTTCTCTCCAAAAGTCCTTCTGCCGTCCTTCGGCGCCGCTCTAACGCGTCGCCTGCAGGTTCGCCAGCATCTCCTTCACTGCCCCCATTGCCGCTGCGAGCTTGTCCGGATCGCGGGAGCGGACGACCAGATTGGTGTTCGGCCGCTGCTCTTCGTCCATGAACGGATAGCTGCCGATGATGGTGTCGGGATGGGCGATGGCGATCTCCCTTAAGGGCCCGCCGATGTCGCCTTCCCGCGCATTGGCGCGGACCGAATCGGACAGCATCCGCACGCCCGATTTCAGCCTCGGCGCGACGATATCCATCATCGCCTGCATGATGGTCGGTATGCCCGCCATCACGACGACATTGCCGAGCTTGAAGCCGGGCGCGAGGATGGTCGCGCTCTGGATCAGTTCGGCGCCATCAGGGATGCGTGCCATGCGCAGCCGCGCCTCGTTCAGGTCCTGGTCGCTCCAGCGCTCGCGGAAGCGCGCCACCACCTCCGGATGGTGATCGATCCCGACGCCGAACGCCCTTGCGACGCTGTCGGCGGTGATGTCGTCATGGGTCGGGCCGATGCCACCGGTGGTGAAGACATAGCTATAGCGATGGCGCAGCGCATTCAGGGCTGCGACAATATCGTCCTCGTCGTCGGCGACGACGCGCACTTCCTTCAGGTCGATGCCGATATTGGTCAGGTATTCGGCGATGAAGCCGATATTCTTGTCCTTAGTCCGGCCGGACAGGATCTCGTCGCCGATCACCAGAAGGCCAGCCGTGACGATCTCGCTCATGGTCTCTTTCCTCACCCTTTTCCGCCCCCGGGCCCCGCCGACGCAGCACCTTGAAGTCGCGGGTCTTTGCTGCCGAAATAAGCAGGTGGCAGCCGGTTTTTCGAGCAGCCCCTTGAGACACCCATACCAAATGTCGCCAGCCAATGCATATCCCGCTGGCCCGCCCCTTGCTACCATCCCGTCAAGTCATGCACTGTGGCGTATGGCTTCGGAGGACGTTCGGGATTTATGGCAGTTGCATTCGATGAGATGAACGGCCAGGGCGGCGCCGAAATCCGCCAGGCCTACCAGGAGCTCTCCCGCTGGTTGTCGGAGACGCCGCCGGATGCGCTGGAATATCGCCGCCAGGAGGCGGAGCTCCTGTTCCGCCGGATCGGCATCACCTTTGCGGTCTATGGCGATGCCGAAGCCCAGGAGCGGCTGATCCCCTTCGACGTGATCCCCCGCATCCTGTCGGCCAAGGAATGGACGCTCCTGGAAAAGGGGCTGAAGCAGCGCGTGCTCGCCCTCAACATGTTCCTGCGCGACATCTATCACGGCCGCGACATCCTGCGCGCCAATATCATCCCGGAAGACATGATCTTCCAGAATCCGGTGTTCCGCCCGGAGATGAACGGCCAGGACGTGCCGCACGATGTGTATGTGCATATCGCCGGCATCGACATCATCCGGACCGATCCGGAAAACTTCATCGTATTGGAGGACAACGCGCGCACGCCCTCGGGCGTGTCCTACATGCTGGAAAACCGCGAGATCATGATGCGGCTGTTTCCGGACCTGTTCGCCCGTCACCGTGTCGCGCCGGTGGAGCGCTATCCGGACGAGCTGTTGGCGGCGCTGCGCTCGGTCGCGCCGCGTGGTGCCGCGGCCGAGCCGACGGTGGCGCTGATGACGCCCGGCATCTACAACTCAGCCTATTACGAACATTCTTTCCTCGCCGACAAGCTCGGCATCGAACTCGTCGAAGGGCGCGACCTCATCGTCAAGAACGATGAAGTCTTCATGCGCACGACCGAGGGGCTGAAACGCGTCGACGTGATCTACCGCCGCGTCGATGACGATTTCCTCGACCCCCTCACCTTCCGCCCGGACTCCGCGCTCGGCGTGCCCGGGCTGATGTCGGCCTATGCCGCCGGCAATATCACGCTCGCCAATGCGGTCGGGACCGGGATCGCCGACGACAAGGCGATCTATTCCTACATGCCCGACATCGTGAAATTCTATCTCTCCGAAGAGCCGATCCTGAAGAACGTGCAGACCTGGCGCTGCCGCGAGCCGCAGGATCTTGCCTATGTGCTCGACCATCTCGACGACCTCGTCGTGAAGGAAGTGCACGGCTCCGGCGGCTACGGCATGCTGATCGGGCCGGCCGCGACGAAAGCAACCATCGAGGCGTTCCGCGACAAGCTCAAGCGCGAGCCCGAAGGCTTCATCGCCCAGCCGACATTGGCGCTGTCGACCTGCCCGACCTGCACCGAAAAAGGGCTGGCGCCGCGCCATGTCGATCTGCGCCCGTTCGTGCTGACCGGCAGCGAGCGCGTCACCATCGTGCCGGGCGGGCTGACGCGGGTGGCGCTGAAGGAAGGCTCGCTCGTGGTCAATTCCAGCCAGGGCGGCGGCACCAAGGACACCTGGATATTGGACGAGTAGAGGGTTTAGCTTTCGCATGCTGTCGCGCACCGCCGAAAACCTGTACTGGCTCGCCCGCTATGTCGAGCGCGCGGAATATCTCGCGCGCACCATCGACGCCACCTTGCGCGTCACGGCGCTGCCGGCCGCCTATATCGGCAAGACCAACGAATGGGATTCGGCGCTGATGACCGCCGGCGTCGGCCAGAGTTTTTACAACCACTACCAGGAAGCCAACGAGGCGAACGTCGTCGAATATCTGTCGTTCGCATCAGACAATCCTTCCTCGATCAAGAACTGCATCGAGGCGGCCCGGCTCAATGCGCGCTCGGTGCGGACAGCGCTGACCAGCGAGATGTGGGACACCATCAATGCCGCCTGGATCGAGCTGCAGGCGGTCTGGTCCAAGGGCACCGGAAGTCGAGAGGATCTGGCAAAGTTCCTGCGCTTCGTGCAGGAGACTTCACTGCGTTTCGACGGCTCGGCCTATCGGACCATGCTGCGCAATGATGCCTATTGGTTCTCGCGGCTGGGCGTGCATCTGGAGCGCGCCGACAACACCGCGCGCATTCTCGACGTGAAATATCACGTGCTGCTGCCCGAGGAAGAGCATATCGGCGGCCCGCTCGACTATTACCAGTGGACCTCGATCCTGCGCTCGGTGTCGGCGCTGACGGCCTATCACTGGGTCTACCGCGAGACGCTCAAGCCCTGGCTGATCGCCGACCTGTTGATCCTCAACGACACGCTGCCGCGGTCGCTGGCGAGCTGCTACGGCAATCTGGTGCGCAACCTCGACCAGATCGGCGTCGCCTATGGCCGCCAGGGTGCCGCCCAGCGCCACGCCCGCGGCATCCGCAACAGGCTCGAGCACAGCCATATGGACGACGTCTTCCAGCACGGCGTGCATGAATTCATCCAGGAGTTCATTGCAGACAATTCACGCCTGGGTGAGATCATAACGAGGCAATATCTGATTTAATGGGCTAAGATGCCCGCAGCCACACGCCCGCCCGTCCTGGCCGGGCTTGTCCCGGCCATCCACGTCTTGCTATGCCGGCCAAGTGATGAGGACGTGGATGCCCGGGACAAGCCCGGGCATGACGATCCCAACCTGATGTTGGTACGCCATGCGCCTGCGAATTGCCCACACCACGACCTATCGCTACGAGCCCCAGGCTTCCGGCGTGATCCAGATCCTCCGGATGACGCCGACGAGCCATGACGGTCAGTACGTCGCGGACTGGCAGATCGACGTCTCGACCGACAGCAGGCTCGACACGCATGAGGATGCGTTCGGCAATGTCACGCATGTGCTGACCCACGGCCCGCTCGCCGACCTCACCATCCATTGCGAGGGGCAGATCGAGACCCACGACACCGGCGGCGTGCTGCGCGGCACCGACGAGCGCTTTCCGCCAAGCCTGTTCCTGCGCTCGACCGCGCTGACCGAGGTCAATCCGGCGATGGCCGCCCTCACCCGCGAGTTGCGCTCGGAGGCCGATGGCGACGTGCTCGGGTTCCTGCATGCGCTGATGGTGCAAATCTACGAGGGCTTGGCGTTCGACGAGGACCCGACCAACAGCGGCACCACGGCGGCGGAAGCGTTCGCGCTGAAGCGCGGCGTGTGCCAGGACTACGCGCATATCTTCATCACCTGCGCGCGCTCCGGCGGCGTGCCGGCCCGCTTCGTCTCCGGCCACTTCTTCCGTTCCGACGGCACGGTCAACCAGGCCGCCGGCCATGCCTGGGCGGAAGCCTATGTGCCTGGTCTCGGCTGGATTGGCTTCGATGCCGCCAACGGCATCTGCACCACCGATGCCCACGCCCGCGTCGCCGTCGGTCTCGACTATCTCGGCGCCGCCCCGGTGCGCGGCACCCGTTATGGCGGCGGCACCGAGACGCTCACCGTCGCAGTCAAGGTCGAGCAGGCCGGCCGTCCCGGCCAATGGCAATCGCAATCGCAGTCGCAGTGAGAGACGCAGGCAGGCCCTCATCGATTCGCGCATCGTTGAACTACTCTCGCGCGACCAAGATTTCCCGCGATAGCTACCAACTATTCCCAACCAGATAGTTGAAATGAGCATAGCGATACCTGCAAGGCAGCAAAGTGTTGCGGTCAATTTGCAACAGCTTGCGGCATTTCAGCGCGATTGTATCTCGTCTGATGTTCTCGCGTGCGAGTACGTGTGTGCCAGATTCAAAAGCATCGCCGATCAGTTAGCCGATATATTCGAAGCCTTCTAAGAATCGTCCCGCATCCGGTTTCGAAAGATTCAAAAACGCGACAACTCGACGCGGACAGTGTCGACACCTAAGACGCGTGCGGGTGCGAACGTCGCGTGAGGTCAAGGATCAACTCCGCCAGCGCAGCGATCGCCGGATGGGGCACTGACATGCATTGGACTGCACACGACCTCGCACGTCGTGTTATTTTGTTTTCGCAATTTAACGTATTCAATGGTTCTGCAAGCATGCTGGCGCTCGGCGCCCTGCTGCTCTCGGGTTCGCCCGTGGACGCGCAGACCGCCGGCCAATCCGGAGCGTCTCCATTGCCGCCCGTGACGGTCGATGCGCCGACGCGCCCGCAGCGCGCGGCACCGCAACGCAGGGCGGCCGCTTCGCGGAGTGGAGAGAGCCAGCGCCGCGACCGGCAAGCCGCCAATCCTTCGGCGCAATCGCAGTCAAGGCCTGCGACGGTCTCAACCGCGGAGCGCGTCAACGCAGGTACCAACGGCTTCGTCGCCAGCCGCGCCTCGGGCGCCACCAAGACCGACGCGCCGATCATGTCGACGCCGGGCTCGGTCGCCGTCATCACCCGCAGCGAGATGGATGTCCGCCAGGCGCAGAGCATCCGAGATCTCCTGCGCTACGCGCCCGGCATCTATTTCAGCAACGATACCGACTTCCGCTTCCAGCAAGCTAACGCACGCGGATTCGCCGTCGAGCAATATCTGGACGGCCTGCGCCTGCAGGGCGGGCCGTTCGGCGCGCCGCGCATCGATCCCTATCTGCTCGAGCGCGCCGAACTCATCACCGGCCCGGCGTCGATCCTTTACGGCGCGGCTTCGCCCGGCGGCATCCTCAACCTCGTCAGCAAGCGCCCGACCGAAAATCCCTTCGGCGAGGTCCAGCTGCAAACCGGCACGTTCGACCGCATCCAGGGCGCGTTCGACGTCGGCGGCCCCGTGGACAAGGAAAAGACACTGCTCTACCGCGTCACCGGCATCGGACTTAGCGCCAACACCCAGGTCGACAATATCGGCGAGGAGAAATACGCGATCGCGCCGGCCTGGACTTGGCGGCCGGATATCGACACCACCATCACCTTCCTCACGAGCTATCGGCAAGACCCGAAGGGCGGCGCCTTTGCGCTGCTGCCGATCCAGGGCACGCTGGTGCCGGGCACCTATGGGCAAATTCCCCGGAACTTCTTCGCCGGCGACTTCAACTACGAGAGCCTGAAATACAAGCAGGCGACCATCGGCTACGAATTCGAGCACCGCTTCGACGACATCTTCATGGTGCGCCAGAACGTGCGCTATCTGCACAACGAGCTCAATTACATCGAGGTGCAGCCCAGCGCCTTCACAACAACGGGCGCCGGCCCCACCCTCCGCCTGGCCGACGGCCGCACCATCAGGCGAAACTATTTCTCCACCAACGAAAACCTCAACACCTTCGCGGCAGACAACCAACTGCAGGCCAAGTTCAACATGGGCTCGCTGCAGCACACTGTGCTCGCGGGCTTCGACTATCAGCGTTTCGACTTCAATAATCTGGCACGCTTCGCCCCCACCAACACGCTCGACATCGTTGCGCCAAACTACACCCAGAACATCGCGGTCCCGACATCGGCGTTCCAGAACCTGGACCAGCACCTCGAGCAGCGCGGGGTCTATGTGCAGGACGAGGCGAAGCTCGGCAAGCTGACCGTGCTCGGCGGCATCCGCTACGACTGGGCCGAAGGTAATACGCTCAATCTCGGCACCCGCGTCCTCAACAATGACGAGAAGTCGAGCGGCCGCATCGGCGCGATCTACAATTTTGACGTCGGGGTTGCTCCTTACGTCAGCTATTCGACGTCGTTCCAGCCGACCAGCGTGGGTGTGCTGTCCAACGGCCAGCCCTATAAGCCGACCACG
This sequence comes from Bradyrhizobium sp. LeoA1Lang, assembly GCF_055413685.1. Taxonomy (NCBI): domain Bacteria; kingdom Pseudomonadati; phylum Pseudomonadota; class Alphaproteobacteria; order Hyphomicrobiales; family Nitrobacteraceae; genus Bradyrhizobium; species Bradyrhizobium sp. LeoA1Lang. The sequence goes on from NZ_JBVAPG010000002.1 coordinate 66,429, forward strand.
GGCGAGCAGGTCGAGGTCGGCGTCAAGTACCAGCCGGTGGGCTACAACCTGATATTCACCGCCGCGGTCTACGATCTGAAGCAGCAGAACGTGGTGAGCGCTATTGCCGGCCCCGGCATCCCGCCCAACTCCACCGCCCAGGTCGGCGAGGTCACCTCGCGAGGCTTCGAGGGATCGGTGGTCGGAAGCCCCCTGCCCGGCTTGAGCCTGCGCGGGCAATACTCCTACCTCGACAACCGGATCACCGCGCCACTGGACGTCGACTACGGCAAGGTGCTCGCCAATACGCCGATGCACACGGCCTCGCTGTGGGCCAACTACGTGGTGCAGAATGGTCCGGCGGTCGGCTTCGGCTTCGGCGGCGGTGTCCGCTACATGAGCGACATGTACACGACCAACGCCAACAATCTCACCGTGCCGACCATCGTCGCAAACAGCCCCGTGCTGGCCAACATCATTCCCGCCAGCACGACCTTTGACGCGGCGCTATCCTATGATTTCGGGATGCGGTTCAATGAGCTGAAGGGGTTGAGCGCGGCGCTGAACGTCAACAACGTGTTCGACCGTAGCTACGTCTCGCTCTGCACGGCGGGCGGTTGCCGCTGGGCGGTCGGCCGCACGGTGTTGGCAACAATGACCTACCGATGGTGATGGGATGACCGCGCAGTCCGTGAAATGGTGGTCGCTGGTCCATAAATGGACCAGCCTTGTCTGCACGCTGTTCATGCTGATGCTGTGCATCACGGGTCTGCCGCTGATCTTTCACGATGAGATCGACGACCTTTTTAAGCCGGAGATCGCCGCGCGCGAACTTCCACCCGATACCCCGGAAGCCTCGCTGAGCAGGCTGATTGACGCGGCAAAGGCGCGCCATCCGGAACGCTACGTCCAAATCCTGAACTGGGACGACGACCACGCCAATGTCGTCAACGTCTTCCTGTCGCAGACGCCGGTGCCACCGCCGGGACAGCGCTTCTTGAAGCTGTCCTTCGATTCGCGGACCGCCGAGATCCTCGGGGAAGACGCGCAGCAAGGCGGGCTGATGCGGACCATCCGCATCTTCCACCGCGACATGCTGATGGGACTGCCGGGCGAGTTGTTCCTCGGCGTCATGGGCCTGTTGTTCGTGGTCGCCGTCGTCTCCGGCGTCATGCTCTACGCGCCCTTCATGCGCCGGCTCGATTTCGGCGAGGTGCGACGCGCCCGCGCGCGGCGGACCAAATGGCTCGACCTGCACAATCTGATCGGCGCGGTGACGCTGGTGTGGGCGTTCGCCGTCGGCTTCACCGGCGTCATCAATACGATATCACTGCCGCTGTTCAACGCCTGGCGTGCGCAGGTGATGCCGGAATTGATCGCGCCGTATCTCGGCAAGCCGCCGCTCTTGAAATTCGCTTCCATCGATGACGTCGTTGCCACCGCGCGCCAGGCGCTCGGCGACAACACGCCCGTCAGCCTCGTGCTGCCGACCGAAGCGCCGTTCGGCACGCCGCGCCACTTCATCGTCTGGACCAAGGGATCGACGCCGATCACCTCGCGCTTGTTCACGCCGGTGCTGGTCGATGCAGAGACCGCGCAACTCGTCACCGCGAAGGGATTGCCGTGGTACTTGCGGACACTGCAGGTGTCGCGCCCGCTGCATTTCGGCGATTACGGCGGCCTGCCGCTCAAGATCATCTGGGCGCTGCTCGATCTCGCCACCATTGTCGTGCTCGCGAGCGGCATCTATCTCTGGCTCGGCAAGCGCAGGCCGGCTGGTGCGGCAAGGCAAGCTCCATCCTCGCCGGCCGCCGCGGCGGCATCGCTGGCGGGTTCGTGAATCGTCTCCGGCGGAGCGTCGACCGCGCTGATCGAGATCGCCGCACGCCCCACTCGCGGAAACGTTAGCGCCGCGTTACAGCCGTAATCCAGAGCGACCTCGCTGAAACCATGCGGTAGCGCCGCGTCTCCATTCTCTCGTGCGACACCTTTACCGCAAGAGAGGTCGAGACAAATGCTCCATCAAGACCAATTTCGTGACCTTCGTACCCTGACGGCGCCGGACAGCAACAAGACCGTGCTCGCCGGTATCCGGAAATTGGCTCCCGAGATTGCGGCTCGCGCCGCCGAGATCGAAGCCGCACGCTGCGTCCCGCCCGACCTGATCGATCGACTGAAATCGATCGGCATCTTTCGGTTGTTCGTGCCGAGGGGCTATGGCGGAATGGAACTTGCCCTGCCGGAAGGGTTGGAGGTCATCCGGGCTCTGGCCCGGCTTGACGGTTCGATCGGCTGGACCGCGATGGTGGCTAGCGGGGGCAGTCTTTTCGCGACCTGGGGAGCACGTGAAACCTACGAGCGCATCTATCGGAACGGACCGGACGTACCCATCTGCGGATCCGCGCAGCCCGCCGGAACCGCCGAGCCTGCGGCGGGCGGCTTCCGGGTGAGCGGCCGATGGCCATTCGCGAGCGGCTGCAAGCACGCAGAGTGGATGGCTGGGTTCTGCATCATGACCGACGAAAACGGCAAACCGCTCGCCGGTCCGCACGGGCAGCCGGTGGTTCGCGGCTTTGCGTTGCCGGCGCAGAACTGGGAAATCGAGGATACCTGGCATGCGGCCGGTCTGAAGGGAACCGGCAGCCATCACATTGTGCTGCGCGATGTACTGGTTCCCGAGGCCAACTTCTTCGATGTCGAACGCGGCATGCCTTGCGTGCCGGGTCCGCTCTATCCGGCGGTGCGGCAATTGGTGCCGATATTTCACGGTGCGGTCGCCGTCGGCATAGCTGAAGGCGCCGTCGACGAATTGGTGGCGCTGGCCCATACGGGACGGCAGCAGTTCCGGGCAATCACGCCGATGCGCGACTCCGAGAGATTCCAGTTCGAGCTTGGCCGCATTTCTGCTGACATCAGGGCAGCGCAGGCCTTTTGCGAGGCGCAGACCGCAAGCCTTTGGCACCACGCCTTGGCGGGAACGCTGAACGACGAAGGCCTTGTTGTCGAGAGCACGCAGGCCGCGACCTGGATCGCCGCCACCTGCGTTCGGATAGTCGACGCGTGTTTCGCGCTTGCCGGAAGCAGCGCGGTCTATGAGACTTCGCCGCTGCAGCGGCGCCTGCGCGACGCGCACGTCGCCGCGCAGCACGCCGCTGTGCAACAACGGCAGTATGTTGCTGGCGGCAAACTGCTCCTTGCAGGCTCGGCGCAGGATGCCGGACAGGCATGATGATGATAGGCTACGCTAAACCATATTTGCCGTCACCATCTGGCTGAAGGGCCCCGGGAGCGCGCATCGATCATGAATCTGAATCGACGTCACTTCGTCATCGCCGCTCTCGCCAGTCTGGCGTCGCTCGACCGCGCCGCCGCAGTCGAGCGATGGCAGACCCTGCCGGCGACACCGGCACCAGTTGCCGGGCGCAGCGCGCAAGCGCAGGTGAACGGTATCAGCCTGTATTACGCCGAACTCGGCGAAGGAAGCCCGGTGGTCTTTCTCCATGGCGGGCTTTCCAATTCCGATTACTTCGGCCTGCAGGTGCCGGAGGTCGCGCGCAGGCATCGCGTCATTCTGGTCGACAGCCGCGGCCATGGCCGCAGCACGCGCAACGCGCAGCCGTTCGGATACGACCTGATGACGGATGATGTCGTCGCGCTGCTCGATCACCTGCAGATCCCGCGTGCGGCGATCGTCGGCTGGAGCGACGGCGCCATCATCGGATTGGATATGGCGATGCGCCATCCCGATCGGGTCAGTCGCGTGTTTGCGTTCGGCGCCAACACCCAGACGTCAGGCTTGAAGCCGGACGTCGACAAGGACCCGACCTTCGCGCAGTTCATCGCGCGCGCAAAGACCGAGTATGAGCGCCTCTCGCCGACGCCTGGGGAATTCGACCAGTTCCTGCACCAGATCGAGAAGATGTGGGAGACCCAGCCGAACTGGACCGACGAGCAGTTGCGCGCGATCCGCACCCCCGTGCTGATCGCGGACGGCCAGTATGACGAGGGCATCAAGCGCGAGCATACCGAATACATGGCCGCGACCATTCCCGGCGCCGGCCTGCTCATCCTTCCCAATGTCAGCCACTTCGCGTTCCTGCAGGATCCTGCGCTGTTCAACGCGGCGCTGCTGGATTTTCTGGAAGGCTAGCGCGACGTCCTCACCTCCCCTGGGGAGGTCGGATCGCATCGCCAGATGCGATCCGGGTGAGGGCTCTCTCCCCACGGAAAGTCCCATCGTGGAGACACCCTCACCCCCGGCCCTCCCGGAGCGAGCTTTGCTCGTCTCTCCCGCAAGCGGGAGAGGGAGAGCAGCTTCCATCGCGGAGGCAATGCCGTTCCCTGGGGAATTGGGGTTGGATCACATCCCGAAATTGGCTACTAGTTTGGCGCCGAGACGTTCGGACTTTCGGGGACGGAAATGACCTATTGCTGCGGAATCCTGGTGCGCGATGGCCTCGTCATGATCGCCGACACCCGCACCAATGCCGGTCTCGACAACGTCTCGACCTTCCGCAAATTGCACATCTTCTCCCAGCCCGGCGAACGGATCATGGCGATCGCCAGCGCCGGCAATCTCGCCATCAGCCAGTCGGTGCTGTCGACGCTGACGGAAGGCATGGAAGACCCTGAAACCGGAGAGGTCGAGACGCTCCTGAACGCGCCGACCATGTTCCAGGCCGCGCAGCGCATCGGCCGTGCCATCCGCGCAGTGCACGCGACCGAAGGCGAGGCGCTGAGGTCGGAAGACGTCTCTTTCGATGTCTCGTTCTTGTTCGGCGGCCAGATCAAGGGCTCGCGGATGCGGTTGTTCATGATCTACACTGCCGGTAACTTCATCGAATGCACCACCGACACGCCCTACCTGCAGATCGGCGAACACAAATACGGCAAGCCGGTGCTCGACCGCGCCATGCACTACGATGTCGAGCTCTATGAGGCGCTGAAGACCGGATTGATCTCGATGGATTCGACGATGCGCTCCAACCTCGGCGTCGGACTGCCGATCGACGTGCTGGTGGTGCGCAACGACGCCTGCGAGGCCGACCTCAATCACCGGATCGAGGCGGGCGAACCCTATTTCCACGATCTCCGCTCGCGCTGGTCGGCGGCGCTCCGCGCGGCGCATCGGAATATCCCGAGACCGCCGTACAAGACCGAAACTGAATCCAAGAAACAATAAGGAAGGAAACGATGGCCGAAGCAGGAAAGAGAATAGCTGTGGTTACCGGAGCCGGCACCGGCGTCGGACGCGCGGCATCGCTGGCGCTGATCAATGCCGGCTTCACCGTGGTGCTGGCCGGCCGTCGGCTGGACATGCTGCAGGAGACGCAGAAGCTCGGCGGCGATGCCAGCAAGAGCCTGTGCGTGCCGGCGGACATGACCGATCCCGCCTCGATCGCGGCCCTGTTCGCCAAGGTGACGGACACCTATGGCCGGCTCGACCTGCTCTTCAACAATGCAGGCATGGGCGCGCCGCCGGTGAACTTCGAGGATTTGCCGCTGGCGCAGTGGCAGGCGGTGCTGAACACCAACCTCACCGGCCCGTTCCTGTGCACCCAGCACGCCTTCCGCATCATGAAGGACCAGACCCCGCGCGGCGGGCGCATCATCAACAACGGCTCGATCTCCGCGCACGCGCCGCGGCCGTTCTCCGCCGCCTACACCGCGACCAAACACGCGATCACCGGCCTGACCAAGGCGTCCAATCTCGATGGCCGCATGTACGACATCGCGGTCGGCCAGGTCGACATCGGCAATGCCGCGACCCCAATGACCGACCGCATGGTCGACGGCGTGCTGCAGCCCGACGGCCGCAAGATGCCGGAGCCGCGGATGGACGCGAAGGCGGTCGGCGATGCGGTGGCCTACATGGCCAACCTGCCGCTCGACGCCAACGTGCTGTTCATGACGGTAATGGCAAGCAAGATGCCGTTTGTGGGGCGGGGCTAAGCGCCCCCGCTCTCACCGTCATTGCGAGCGAAGCGAAGCAATCCACCTCTCCACTCGCGGAGACAGTGGATTGCTTCGTCGCTTTGCTCCTCGCAATGACGGTGGCGGAAGCGGCGTCCACAGAAACAACATCCAGAACAAAGGAAGTTCACCGCTCCCGAACGGAGCGGCATTGCACTTGCAGATCGTGCTGCCATAATCGTTCGGGAGATCTGTGAATGTTACAACTGCAATCGGCGTTCGGGGTGGTGGCGCTGCTCCTGATCGCCTGGGCGTTCAGCGAGAAGCACCGCGCGGTGTCGGTCCGGCAGGCGATCGTCGGACTAATCGTGACGCTGGTCACCGCGCTGGTGCTGATCAAGGTGCCGCTGGTGGCATCGGCTTTCGGCGCGATCAACGAGGCCGTCGGCGTGATCGCCGCTGCCTCGCGCGCCGGCACCTCCTTCGTGTTCGGCTATATCGGCGGCGCGCCGGTGCCGTTCGACCTCAAGGCACCGGGCGCGGACTTCATCCTCGCCTTCCAGGCGCTGCCGATCGTGCTGGTCATGAGCGTGCTGACCACGCTCCTGTTCTACTGGCGCGTGCTGCCGCCGATCGTGCGCGGCATGGCCTGGCTGCTGGAGCGCACCCTCGGCGTCGGTGGCGCGGTCGGGCTCTCCACCGCCGCCAACATCTTCCTCGGCATGGTGGAAGCACCGCTGTTCATCCGGCCCTATCTTGCACAGCTCACCCGCGCCGAATTGTTCCTGGTGATGACGGGCGGCATGGCCGGAATCGCCGGCACCGTGCTGGTGCTCTACGCCACCCTGCTGGCGCCGCTGATCCCGGATGCCGCGGCGCATTTCGTCATCGCCTCCGTGTTAGGGGCGCCGGCAGCGATCCTGGTCAGCCTGATCATAGTGCCGGAGACGTCCGATCAGCGCACCGGCGGAGCGCTCGAACCCGGAACCTCCAGCGATCCCGAGATGCACGCGTCCTCGACGATGGATGCCATCGTCAAGGGCACCGCGGCCGGGCTTGAACTGTTGCTCAACATCGTCGCGATGCTGCTGGTGCTGGTGGCGCTGGTCTATCTCGTCAACGCGATGCTCGGGATCCTGCCGGAGATCGGCGGCGCGAAAATTTCGCTGCAGCGCCTGCTTGGCTACGTCATGGCGCCGGTGTGCTGGCTGATGGGCCTGCCGTGGTCGCAGGCCATCACCGCGGGAAGCCTGATGGGCACCAAGACCGTGCTGAACGAATTGATCGCCTATGTCGATCTGTCGAAGCTTCCCACCGGCGCGCTGGATCCGCGCTCGCGCCTGATCATGCTCTATGCGATGTGCGGCTTCGCCAATTTCGCCAGCCTCGGCATCATGATCGGCGGCCTCAACACCATGGCGCCGACGCGGCGCGAGGAGATCAATTCGCTCGGGCTGAAGTCGATCGTCTCGGGCACGCTGACGACCTGCCTGATGGGCGCGATCGTGGGGATGTTGACCTGACCTGTCATTCCGGGGCGTCCGAAGGACGAACCCGGAATCCATTTCACCACTTGCGCTTGCGGCCCGATGGATTCCGGGTTCGCGCTGCGCGCGCCCCGGAATGACAGCGGTGGTTAGGTCGTCAACTCCACCGTCTTGAACTCAGCCGGCAGGATGATCTCGAGCAGTTCGACATCGTCAGAATAATCGAGGATCATGTGCTTGATCTTTGGCGGCTGGGTCCAGGCGCTGCCTTGCTGCATCAACGTCTCGCCCTGCCCTTCCATGTAGGTCTTCACCCAGCCCTTGAGCACATAGACCATCTGGAATTGGACGTCGTGGTAATGCAGTTTCGACACCTCTTCCGGATTGCACGGCCCGACCAGCCGGATCACATGCGCCTGCGCGAGCCCGTGCGTGGCGTCAGCAATTCCGAGATCGCGATATTGCGCGTAAGCGCGTAGCCCATCGGCCTTGAAGTCTTCTTCGCGATGATGGCTGATCGCGATGCGCTGCTTCGGCCGCGCCTTGTGTGCCGCCTTGGATACGCGGCCCTTGGACTTGATCGCTTTGCGGGCGGTGGATTTGGCGGCGGTCTTGTGGCCGATCCACTTCTTCCGGACCGCCGTCTTGGCTGCGGGTCTTGATGCCGCCTTCTGTTTGGCCATGGCGTGCCTCCCTATTGCAGGCGTCCGCGACGCGGACGCGTCCAGGAGACGTTATCACTGTTCCACCCGGCGGCAATCGGTCTTAGCGCCTCACTTGGCACCTCACTTGGCGCCTCAGTGCAGGCGGAAGACGCCGTCGACGGCGCGCAGCTCCGCCGGCTTGATCAGCTTGGAATGCGCGACGGTCACCGAGTGCAGCGGCCCCTCGAGCTTCTCCTGCCAGAAGGCGAGGAAATCCTGCAGCGCCGGGAATTTCGGGAAGAGATCGTAATTCTGCCAGACGTAGGTCTGCAGCAGCGAAGGATGGTCCGGCATCCGATAGAGGATCTGCGCCGTCGTCAGCCCGTACCCCAGCATCTGCTTCCGGAAATCGTCGGAAACAACCCCACCAACCCGCGAGACCATATGCCAACCTCCGCTTTCGAAGGAGCGCATTCACGGGATGGCTTTCCTGCCGGAGCCACCCCGGCGGAGATGCGCTCACATGAGAGAAATGTGACGCATGCGACCAACTCATCACAAGCCTAAATGTTTAACGGGCTGTTGAAAAATCGTGCGTTAGCAGCAACTTAGCGCACGTGCTAATACGGGTCTCGCCGCTCGCCCGGAGACCAGTTAATGATGATAAACGATACTGGCAGGCGGCAATTTCGAGTGCCAATTTTTCTGCTAGAAGCCCTTGCCCCCACGCAAAGTCTGGCCTATTTCCATCGCAGCTAGCTTGGCACTCGCCAAGGTAGACTGCTAACGCTCCAGAATTCTACAGCATCCAGAATAGCTTAGGAGGACTGCATGAGTTTCCGTCCGCTTCACGACCGCGTCGTGGTCAAGCGCATCGACGCCGAAGAGAAGACTGCAGGCGGCATCATCATCCCAGACACTGCCAAGGAAAAGCCCTCGCAGGGCGAAGTCGTCGCCGTCGGCCCAGGCGGCCGCGACGAGGCCGGCAAGCTGATCCCGATCGACCTCAAGGTTGGCGATCGCGTGCTGTTCGGCAAGTGGTCCGGCACCGAGGTCAAGATCGACGGCGTAGATCTGTTGATCATGAAGGAAAGCGACATCATGGGCGTCCTCGACGTCCCCGCTTCCAAGAAGAAGGCGGCCTAAGGCCCTCCCTCCCAGGATAAATCCCTCAAGGAAAAACACACATGGCAGCTAAAGAAGTCAAATTCTCCGTCGAAGCGCGCGACAAGATGCTGCGCGGCGTCGACATCCTCGCCAATGCGGTGAAGGTCACCCTCGGCCCGAAGGGCCGCAACGTCGTGCTCGACAAGTCGTTCGGCGCTCCCCGCATCACCAAGGACGGCGTCACCGTCGCCAAGGAAATCGAGCTCGAGGACAAGTTCGAGAACATGGGCGCGCAGATGGTGCGCGAAGTCGCCTCCAAGTCCGCTGATGCGGCCGGCGACGGCACCACCACCGCCACCGTGCTGGCGGCTGCAATCGTCAAGGAAGGCGCCAAGTCGGTCGCCGCCGGCATGAACCCGATGGACCTCAAGCGCGGCATCGACCTCGCGGTCGAGGCTGTGGTTGCGGACCTGCAGAAGAACTCCAAGAAGGTCACCTCCAACGACGAGATCGCCCAGGTTGGCACCATCTCCGCCAACGGCGACGCCGAGATCGGCAAGTTCCTGTCCGACGCCATGAAGAAGGTCGGCAACGAGGGCGTGATCACGGTCGAGGAAGCCAAGTCGCTGGAGACCGAGCTCGACGTCGTCGAGGGCATGCAGTTCGACCGCGGCTACATCTCGCCCTACTTCGTCACCAACGCCGACAAGATGCGCGTTGAGATGGACGACGCCTACATCCTCATCAACGAGAAGAAGCTCTCCTCGCTGAACGAGCTGCTGCCGCTGCTCGAGGCCGTGGTGCAGACCGGCAAGCCGCTTGTCATCGTCGCTGAAGACGTCGAAGGCGAAGCCCTCGCCACCCTGGTCGTCAACCGCCTCCGTGGCGGCCTGAAGGTCGCAGCCGTCAAGGCTCCGGGCTTCGGCGATCGCCGCAAGGCCATGCTGCAGGACATCGCGATCCTGACCGGCGGTCAGGCGATCTCGGAAGATCTCGGCATCAAGCTCGAGAACGTCACGCTGCAGATGCTCGGTCGCGCCAAGAAGGTGATGATCGACAAGGAGAACACCACGATCGTCAACGGCGCCGGCAAGAAGGCCGACATCGAGGCGCGCGTGGCGCAGATCAAGGCGCAGATCGAGGAGACCACCTCGGACTACGACCGTGAGAAGCTGCAGGAGCGTCTCGCCAAGCTCGCGGGCGGCGTCGCGGTGATCCGCGTCGGCGGCGCGACCGAGATCGAGGTGAAGGAGCGCAAGGATCGCGTTGATGACGCGATGCACGCGACCCGCGCGGCCGTCGAAGAAGGCATCGTTCCGGGCGGCGGCGTCGCCCTGCTCCGTGCTTCCGAGCAGCTCAAGGGCATCCGCACCAAGAACGACGACCAGAAGACCGGCGTCGAGATCGTGCGCAAGGCGCTGTCGGCGCCGGCCCGCCAGATCGCGATCAACGCGGGTGAAGACGGCTCCGTCATCGTCGGCAAGATCCTCGAGAACAAGACCTACGCTTACGGCTTCGACTCGCAGACCGGCGAATACGCCGATCTGGTCAAGAAGGGCATCATCGACCCGACCAAGGTCGTGCGCGCCGCGATCCAGAACGCAGCCTCCGTGGCAGCGCTGCTGATCACCACCGAGGCGATGGTCGCCGAAGTGCCGAAGAAGGGCGGCGCCGGCCCCGCAATGCCTCCGGGTGGCGGCATGGGCGGCATGGACTTCTAAGCAGTCCTCGCTTCCAGCGATCCACGACATGCAAAACCCCGGCAGCAATGCCGGGGTTTTTGTTTTTGCCGGTCTTGATCTTCCTCATAAGCCAACCGTACCATCCGGTGTCATTCCGGGGCGGCGCGCAGCGCCGAGCCCGGAATCCATTTCGCCGCTTGCGCAGAGCTCTCCGCTCGCGCCGGATCGCGAATACGGAGCGTTCTGCCGGCACAACTCACTTCGGCGGCTGCAGCTCGACATCGTAACGCGCGTAGATCCGGGCGAGCGTGCCGTCGGCCAGCAATGCCTCCAGCGCAGCGTCGATGCCCTGTCGCAGCTTTTCATCCGGACTGAGCATCCCGATAGCGACATTCCAGTTCAGGTCCGGCTCGTCCTCGAAGGCTGGGATGCGGCGGACGCGCGCATTGGGATGGTTGTGATTGAACCAGCCGATTGCAGCAGGCGTGACCGCCGCGGCATCGATCTCGCCTTTGGCCAACGCGTCCATGATGTCGTCCTCGAACGCGAATGGCGACGTCTTGATCCCGCGCTTGCCGAGCGTCATGGACACGATCGAGCCGACCTGCACGCCGACCCGCTGCTCCGATCCCAACTCGGCCAGCGACGCCACGGTGGAGTTTGCTCCAACCGCCAGCGCGACGCCGCTGCGGTGATAGGGCCGCGACATGCGCAGTCCCACCTCTGCCAGCACCGCGCGGTCGGCGATCGCATCGAGGATGACGTCGCAATCGGCGCGGCGGTACTGGAAGCTGTTGATCACCCAGTGCTGTTCCAGCGAGACTTCGAGCCGCTTCGCCAGCTCCTTCGCGATTTCGACCTGGAACCCCGGAACGTCACCATGCCTGCTGGCGAACGGCAGCGCGTTGGGGTGCGCGCAGAGCGTGAGCGCACCGCGCTGGTGGATCGCTTCGAGCGAACGCGCCGTGGCATCGCTGGCGCCGCACAAGGCCAGCAGGCTTGCGAGAACGACAAATCGCATCGCCGGCATCACTCCTCGAGCGCGCGGATATACGCCACGATCGCCATGATCTGGCTCTCCGAAAAGGCGCCGCCGAAGGCCGGCATGGCACCGGGCTTGCCCTTCCTGATCCGCTCCGCGAGAAAATCGTCGTCGCGTTTCGTGCCGGCGAGCTTCGGTCCCTTGCCGGCGGCGCGGCCACCGTTCTGGTGGCAGAAGCCGCATGAGGTTGCGAACATTGTGCCACCCTCGATGTCGCTCTCCTTGGCCGACTGATCTTGGTTGGGAGCCTGGCTTTGCTGCGCGCGGACGCCCAACGGCCACGAGGACTGCAACAACAGCGCAATGCCAGTGGCGAGAAAAATTGATTTCGACCTTCGCATCAGGATTGCAGCGGTGGGACGCAATAGCATCCCACCGCCTCCCCGTTATGATTGTTACTTCAGCGAAAAGACGACGAGCGCGCCGGCATCCTTCGGCATGCTCTTGTAGGGTTCGCCGAACAGCGCCGGAAATTCATCGGCCACCATGCCGCCCCATCCGGCCGGCACTGCGATGTACTGCTTGCCGCCGGCGGTGTAGCTGATGATGCCGCCATTGTGGCCGACGCCATTATAGTGCGACCACAATTCCGACCCGGTCTCGGCATTGTAGGCGTGCAGCACGCCGCGCGAGTCGGGCACGAACACCAGATTGCCACCGGTGGCGAGCACGCTGGCGAGCGGCGGCTCGCTGAAGGTGACCTCCCATTTCTTGTCGCCGGTGACGGGGTCGCGGGCACTGAGGTGTCCGCGCGCCGGCCCGTCCGGCGGCGGGACCAGCTTGAAGTTGGCGCCGATGTTGAGCTGCGCCATCGGCTCGGTGATTGGCGTGGTCTTCACCACGTCCACGTCCATGCACCATTCCTGTCCGAGCTTGTACCAGAGGCCAGTCTTCGGGTTGTAGGAGCCCGCGTTCCAACTGATGCCGCCGGCGATCGCCGGGCAGAGCGGCGAGCTCGTCTGGCCGAGCGACAGATCGCGCCGACCGATCAGTTCGCCGGTCTTCGGGTCGATATCCTTCACGAAGTTGATGTTCTTGGCGAGCCGCCAGACGTTCTGCAGCTTCCCGTTAGTGCGATCGTAGACGAAGACGAAGCCGCCCTTGTTCGGATGCACGACGAGCTTGCGGCCGTCACGGTCGATCATCAGGAATTCACCGACCGCCGAGTCGAAGTCCCACGCGTCATGCGGCAGCTCCTGGTGATAGAACTTCAGCTTTCCGGTATCGGGGTCGAGTGCGATGACCGAGGTGGTGTAGAGGTTGGTGCCCGGCCGCGGCCCGCTCTTTTGCCAATCCGCGCCGGACCAGTCGTAGAGCGGCGCGGGATTCGCCGTGCCCCACCAGATGGTGTTGGTCTCCGGATCGTAGCCGCCCGGCATCCACGCGCCGCCTCCGCCGGTGCGCCAGGATTCATTGCCCCAGGTCGCCTTGGCGTCCTCGGTGCCGGCCACGGTGAAGAATTCCCATTTCTTCTGGCCGGTCTTGATATCGACGCCGAACAGTGGCCCGCGCGAGGTCCATTCGCCGCCCTGGCTGCCGATGATGACGGTGTCCTTCACCACCAGCGGCGCGCCCGTGAAGCCGACGGTGAGCTTCTTTGAGTCGACCAGGCGCGTGTCCCACGCCGGCTTGCCCGTCTTCATGTCGAGCGCAATGAGACGTCCGTCGACGGTGCCGACGAAGACCTTGCCATCGCCGAGCGCGACGCCGCGATTATACGGCGAGTGCGTTTGCATCGCCACCAGTTGTTCGTCGAGCTCGGGGAAATACGACCAGATGAGCTTGCCGGTCGCGCCATCGAGCGCGTAGACGCGACTGTAGGAGCCCGAGTAGTACAGCACGCCGTCAGCCGCGAGCGGCATCGACTGCAACCCGCGCGTCGAGCGTCCCGGCATATGGATCCAAGCGACCTGAAGATTCTTGACGTTATCAGCGTTGATCTGATCGAGCGCGCTGTAGTGATACGACTTGTAACCGCCGTGGTAGGTCAGCCAATCGTTGGGCGTTTGCTCGGCTGCCTGTAGGCGCGCTGGATCGATCGCCAATGCGGGTGGCGCAACAGCCACAGCGGCCAGCGCGAGTGCCGCACCGCACGTAAGGTACTTGATACCGATTGCCATTGGATTCCTCCCCTTTGATTTTTCATTTTCATGTCAACGGAATTGCATCCCGCCTGCTTCTCGCAGCGGTCTTGTCCTCCCTCTCGTGATTGCCGATTTGTCGTCGCGGCGCGTGCATAGCTCTCCCTCTTGGCGGAGAATGTCGAAGCGCACCCGTGGATAGAAAATAGCCTAGAATGCTCTCTCGAACTGTCAAGCTTCAACACGGCCCCTGGGCGCGGCCTTTTGTGTTCCCCCGCCCGAAAGGCGATCGTCTCGGAGTGGATCGATTTTGCCCGGAAATTGCGATCTGTGTTCTCGGATGAATGGATTCCGGGCTCGATGCTTCGCATCGCCCCGGAATGACGAGGGATAGACTCTCCTCTCGTCATTCCGGGGCGGCGCACCGCGCCGAACCCGGAATCCATTTCACCGCTTGCGCGGACCTATCCGTTCCGTTCCGCGCAACGACGTAAGGAAGGGCCGCCCGTGGGCGGCCCTTCCTCTCACGCACTCTCCGCGGGCTTCAGGCGAACCAGCCTGGTGAGCAGGGCATCAAGGCCCTGCCCGTCGCCCGCATGCAGGTCGATGCGGCCGACCTTCTCCACCAGTCGCTCCAGCGACTCCAGCTCCTTGAGCCGGAGCAGCAGAGGGTTCTCCTCCATCAGGCGGGCGGTGTTCAGGAGCGAACGCGTCGCCGCGGTCTCCTCCTGCCGGCGGATCAGGTTCGCCTTCGCGACCCGCTCCGCCTCCACCACCTTGTTGACGAGCTCGCGGATCTCGCCGGGCAGGATCACGTCCTTCACGCCGAGCTCCGTCACCTCGACACCAGAGTCCGCGACACGCTCGCGGACATAGTCCCGAAGCTCCGCATCGAGCACCGCCTTCGCCGACAGCACCTCGTCGAGCGTGCGGCCGGCGACCGCCTCGCGGATCGCGAACTGCACCAGGCGGTACAGCCACGCATCCACGTCAGGCACCGTCGCCACCACCCGCTCGGGGTCGACGATCCGGCGAAACGCCGTCAGCGTCACCCGCAGCGCGATGCGATCCTTGGTCAGCATCTCCTGCGCGGTGATCTCGATCGCCTGGGGACGCAGATCGAGGCGCTTCACCTCAATCTTGCGACCGGCGATCCAGAAGGCGTGCCGACCGGGCGCCAGCCGCTCCACCAGACGGCCGTCGACATAGAGCAGGCCAGCCTCGTGGTTCTCGACCACCGCCTCGGTGATGACGCCGATCCGCTGACGCTCGATCATCGCCAGATGCCGCGCGTCGACGCGAGGATCGACCGCCACGTCGATGCGCTCGACGTCAACAGCGGTTGCGACCTTCCAGTAGACGCGCACCTGCCAGGGCGTCATCAGGTGCACGGGACGCCCGTCGAGGCTGACGATCGCGATCTCGTTCGCCTTGGTCTCGACCGCCTCGAACAGCTCCGCCGCGAGATCAGGCCGCGCAGCCTTCAGCACCGCGTAGCGATCCGCAGGGAATTCGGTGCGGACGACGTTGAACATCTCCGCTGTCAGGTGGCTGAAGGGATCGAACAGGCGATGACGACCGGGCTCAAGCACGCGCTCGAGCCTGCCGTTGCGCGTCAATAGCGCGCGCTCACCATCCTTCACCGTCAACCGCGTCGTCAGCAAATGCCAGGTCATGGCACGCCTCCATCATTGGCGCTCCGGCCTTGCGGCCACAGAGCGGGTTTCGTTTGCAAAGGATGTCGAGGACGCGGACGCGGCTTCCTGAGAGATCGGCGGGCCGGGTTTGAGCTTGCACGATGACGGGCGCACGCGCGCGAGCGCTCGACGCGTGTCGAGCGATCGAACGGAGCCACCCGGCATCAGCGCAAGCGGTATCCACCGCGGCGCAAAGCCGGTTCTCACAGTGTCTAAGTTCGGACGAAAAGCCCTTTTGGGCGATGCGGCCGGACTGCGACTGAAGCGCGCGTCCGGTCCCCTTTCAGAGGTATCAGCGTTTCAGGCTGAAACGGAGCGCTGGAGCGGGATTCGAACCCGCGACCCGATGAGTAATAGTCACCTGCTCTACCAAACTGAGCTATCCTTTGTTGGTGCAAGAGATCGGAATCGAACCGATGCCTTCGGGTGTTACCCCGACGCTCTCCATGAGCCACATCCTGCGTCTTCATTCGGCGGAACACGAAACCGGAAACCGGCCCGCGCCAGTCGGGTCTCAACGAGCCCGAACCCACGGCCTAGCGAAGGAGCGCGCTAATAAATGAAACATCTCCAAGTTGCAAGAGCGCGCGCGAGATTTTTCGTCATGCTGCAGCCGCTGTAGCTCCGCGACCACACAATGAGGTACGGCAATACGGCGACGCTCAATGCACGCGCGAGCCTATGCGCTCGGTGCGGACAATGCCCGTGGGTGAGCGGGAGTAGAAGATCAGCCCGGCGCGACCGATGATGTTTTCGAGCGGGATATAGCCGACGGCCGACATCACGCGGCTGTCGGTCGAATTATCGCGATTGTCGCCGAGCATGAAGAAATGGCCGGCCGGCACCGTGTAGACGCTGGTATTGTCGTAGAAGCCATTGTCGATACAGTCGAGCGTTTCGTAGCTAACGCCGTTCGGCAGCGTTTCACGCCAACGCCGCGTCGTCGGCTTGTCATTTCCGCAAGGATCTTCGCCGACGAAATCCGGCAGGCGTTCCCGCGCCACGGTCGCGCCGTTGATGGTGAGCTGCCCGTCCCTGACCTGGATGCGGTCCCCCGGCAAACCCACGACACGTTTGATGTAGTCGACGCGGTCGTCCTTCGGCAGACGGAAGACAACCACGTCGCCGCGCGCAGGGTCCGATCCGAAGATGCGTCCTGAAAACAGCCGGGGAGAAAACGGGAAGGAATAATGCGTGTAGCCGTAGGCGAACTTGGAGACGAACAGGTAGTCGCCTTCCAGCAGCGTCGGGGCCATCGAGCGCGCGGGAATGCTGAAGGGTTGAAACAGCAAACTTCTAAACACCACCGGGGAGAGGATCGGAATCGCGAGCACGACTGCCGCGACGATCAGCAATATCTTACCCCACCGCCGACTTCTTCGGCCCGTTTCCTGCACCAACGTCATGCCCCGCCCCATTCCGACATGTACGTTTTCGAACATACACGGGGCGAAGTTCCGCGCAATTGCTTTGCACGGGACGTGCTATGGATTCACGGTTCGCGCCTGAAATACCATTGAATCGCGCTTGACGCGCGTCCGCGTCACTGCACCCTCGCCAGCACCGCGAGCCGGCGGATGCCCTTATTCCGGTACGCATCCAGGAACGCGTAGTAGTTCTTGAAGGAGACGCACCCGTTGGAATCGCCGTTGGGCCCGAGCATGTAGGTGTGCGCGAGCAGGCCGGAGCGGCCGTAGATCTTGTCCTCGCCGCCGATCGGCGTCAGGCGCAGCGCGGGCACGCCGTGGAAGAGCGCTTCGCGCGGCTTGAGCTCGTAGATGTGCGGCGGCGTCACGCCCTGCATGCGGACATGCGCGTAGCGGACGTCGTCGATCTTGGAGCCGAGGCCGGAATGCGCCTCGAGCCGGGTGCCGTCGGGCAGATACACGGTCTTGGTGGCGATGTCGTAGACGGCGGTCTGGCGGTCATAGGGTGGCGAGCCGCCGTTCATCGGGTTCTGGCTCAGCGTCGAGGGAATGCTGGCGGTGACGTTGGCGTCAGCGGAGGCGAACGACAGCAGCGAGCCCGAAGACTCGCGCTTGCCCCAGAGCTTCTCGACGATCGACTGCCTCTCGCCTGAGGCGATCGACATCACCGCCGCCTTGGCGCGCGCCGCCATGTCGCGGACGCCCGACGATTTTGCCGCGGGCTTGGTGTCAACCGGCGCGGCCGGCGTGTTGAGCGCGACTTGCAGCGAGGTCGCCGCTTCCTTCTTCGCCGCTTCAACCCCCTTCGGCGCAGCACCTGCCTTCGCTTCGGCGAGCTTGGCTGCGGCGGCTGGCTTCGACGCTTCCGCGATCTTCGGCGCTTCCGCCGGCGGTGCGGTCTCGGCCGCCCGTGACTCCACGCCCTCCGGAGCGGCGGCCGCAAACCTTTCGTTAAACATAATCGAAGCCGAGCTTGGCTCAGGCTTCGACAAGGTCGGCGGCGGTGGCGGCAGCGACGCGAACACGTCGTTGAAGGACGGCGTCGAACGCGCGGCGACCGCAGCCTCCCGCTTCACGACCGGCGCCTCATAGGCGGCACTGCCCATCGAGGGATAGACGTTCGCCGCGAAGATATTGGTGTAGACGGTCCAGGCGCAGCCGACCACGAGCGCCGCGACCGCGGCGCTGCCAATGAAATGGTGAGGGAGGACTTTCCGGGAAGATTTTTTGCGGGAGGGCGCCGCAAAGCCAAACGCACCGGTACTCGTACTCATTCGCCTTGCGTCCAGAACAGTTCCACTTCTTCCTCGTGTGAGAGTGCAGGACAATCGCCGGAGCATCTCGCAGAGGCGCGGAGCGTCATTAAGGCGACTTTTAGTTAAATGCGGATTAAACGCGGGCAGATCTGAGGCGTGAGAAACGGCAGGAAATTTCCTTACCAATTACCCCGTATTGTTGCGGAAATTGGGCATGATTTATCCCTGTCCCAAAGCGGGATTCGGTTTGCCGAGATCACTCGCTTCCAGGTCGCGTGCCAGGCGTGTACTCACGAATCCCGCGCCGCAGATCAGGGTGCGTATGAGGTCCGCTGTGCCCCTGTTAGCGGCGCGATAGCAGACCTCACCAGAGGTCCGAGTTGGGCCACAAGCCGAGGTCGGATTGGCATGTCGAGGTTATCCGGCAACGTTGTCCATCGCCGCAAGCGTGTGACGCGGCCCGAAGGTCGTCTCGGTCAGCACGCAAACCGGTGTGAGCTTCATGGGCCATGGAAGCTCGGGGTCCGACCCGCGAGCTACGGATTGCGGGGAAACCAAAGGTCCGTGGTCAGTCTCTGAAGCCATTCCAGATGCCCTGAGACAACCTGATTGCGAACTTACCAATGCCGAATATGAAGTATCCTGCGAACACCAGGAAATATATCACCAGCAAGCCGCCGATGAGTTGATAAACAACTTCATCGTTTCGGTCCCAAGCTTGCACGATCATGTAAACAACAGCGGAACCAATCACCACTGCTAGTGTGACAACGAACCGAGCGAGCAGCCAGCGCGCTAACGCGCGCGCATTGTCTTCTGGAAAATAAGTCCAAGCCTCGTCCCAATAAATCGACAGCCTATAAAGCCAGTCTCTAATCATGGTGCAGCTGTTATCATGGCGGGGGCGGTGAGCATGGCGGGACCGTCGACTTTCGAAAGCTTTGGATGCTATCCCAAAGACCCAAAGCCCCAAAAACGAAAATGGCGACGACTACGAGGACACTGTGGGCCCTTTGAAGATCTTGAAAGACGGCTTCTGAACGCATCACTTTTTCTGTGAAGGACCCGAGCCCTTTTGCAATCGCCACAACCAAACCACCAACGATGGCATCAAGCGAGAGCGCGAACGTAACCCGTGTCAGCTTGACACAAAATCTGCAAGTTTGGTTCCGCAAAAACAGCCGAAAAGTCATATCGACCCCCACTTGCAAACTCGAAAAATAGCACTCTAAGATTGTTTTGGACAGCTTAATCTTCTAGGCCGTCCCAAGGTCAGCTCCGGGTCACGATCGGTAATACACTAACTGTTCGTAAGATCTCCGCTTGGCCATCAGAAGCTGACATCGACGTCTTTATGAGTACACGCCCTAATAATTCAACTTCGGATACCAGTCCGTGCCGCGGCCCTCCGGCGTGGTGTCGAGGATGGTCCAGAGCGGATCGATATCAGGCGCGCCGCGCGGGTCTTGGCCGGGGTCGGACATCTTCGGTCCCATCTCGCCCGACCAGAAATGGCGGATGGTGCCGTTGCGCCGCGTGAAGACGTTGTAGCCGGGCGCATCGGCATCGGCCGCGCTGACGTAATCGCGCGTGTAGTCGCCGGACATATCCGAGAAGATCCTGTGCTGCGTCCAGCCGCGCGCCTGCTTCGCCGCGACCAGCCGCTCGATCGGCGAGCGCGCCACGAACACGAAGGCGATGCGCTGCTCGACATCGGGCAGCTTGGCTTCCCAGGTGCCCATGAACGAGGTGCACATCGGACACGGCTTCTCACGCTGCGGCCCGAACATGTAGCTGTAGATCACGAGCGTCTGCTTATCGCCGAACAGCTCGGGAAAACCGACCTGGCCGCCTTCGCCGATGAACTCGTAAGCCTTCGTCACCTCGCCGCCCGGCGGCAACGCCCGGCGCAGCTCGGCGACACGCGCGATCTGGCGGCGCAGCTCGATTTCTTCGATGAGCAGCGCCTGCCGCGCCAGGCGATATTCCGCGCTCTCGTTCGGGTGGCGCGCGGTGTTGGTGGCGGCAAGCTCGGCGGCGGGTTTCAGGATGGAACTGGTCATGACGGAACCTCGCTGGTTGGCGATATCTCGTAGAAGACGTTCCTGGAGGCGCGAAGACGACATGCTTGCTAAAAAATTCTGCTCGTCGTCACCCGCCACCGGGTCGGCGCGTACGCGCCGCCCGATGACAGGCCCCGGCGGATGACCCAGTATTCCACAGCGGCAACTGGAGCCGAAGCGCCGCTGCGTACTGGATACCCCCGCATGCGCGGGGTATGACGCCATCGTTTGCGGCAAGAGCGCGCTACTGCAGTTCCGGCGGCGGCGAGCGGTCGAAGACGTCGCCCTTCGGTCCTTCCAGGAGATAGAGCGCGTAGGTCTCGATCACGAGCGGGCCGCGTTTGCGCTGCACCTCGGCGATCCTCTCCACTTGGGAGAACATCTCCTTCAGGAACGGCGGATCCTCTAGCCCAGCTTCATGGACATAGAGCAGTTTTCCGGCAAGCTCAGCCGCGCTCGGCTCTGACATGTTGACCCAGCGGATACGCTGGGTCGGCTGCGCGACGCAGGTGCCTTTCGGCAGATAGAAGGCGAGCCAGCTCGTGGTGCCGTAATCCGGCGCCAGCACGCAGGTCGCGCCGACACGCGCGCGCGCCGCTTCGATCTCCGCCGCGGTTTCGTGCCAGCCGACGCCGACGCTGCGCACGGTGGCATCACGGCGATAGAGCGAGAGCACGCCGGTATTGGCCTGCGCGATCAGCAGCACGAACATCACGATCCCGGTCGGCGCCGCCCAGCGGCGGCAGAAATCGGCAAGCCGCTGCCAGCGTCCATCCCACGGCACCATCGTCGCGGCCACGGCAGCCGCGACCGTGAAGGCCGGATAGACCGGTGCGAACCAGTTGGCCTCGACACGCGCATGCAGCGAGTGCCAGATGAAATAGACCACGATGATCCAGAACATCAGATTGACGAGCAGGCGCGAGGCGAAGGCGCCAGTGCGGCGGAACGCCAGCGCATGCAGCCCCATCGCGCCGAGGATGAAGACGAGCGGCGTCGCGAACGCGATCTGGGTCGGGATCAGTTCACCGATGAAGGCCACCCTGAAATCCTCGATACGCGCCCGCCCCATCTGCTTGATGAAGGAGACCCAGTGGTGGTCGGCATTCCAGAGGATGACCGGCGCGAACATCAGCAGCGCGAGAAGGCCGCCGAGATAGAGCCAGGGCGACAACAACCAGCGCCGCAGCTTCGGCACCGCGGCGAGCCAAATCAGGATCGCAGGACCGAAAAACAGCGCGGTGTATTTTGACAGGAGCGCAGCGCCGGCGGCGGCGCCGACTGCAAGCCACCATGCGCCCTGCCCGGTCTCCAGCACCTTGGCGAGCGCAAACAGCAGCAGACTTGCGGAGACCAGAAGCGGCGCATCCGGGGTCACGATCATGGTGCCGACCGCGGCCAGCAAGGTGGCGTTGAGCAGGATCGCCGCGCTCGCCGCCACACGCGTGCCGCCGAACAGGATCTCGGATGAGCGATAGACGGCCCAGCTCATCGGCAGCGCCAGCAGGATCGAGACCAGCCGCACGCCGAGCTCGGTATCGCCGGCAATCAGCGTGCCGGCGCGGATCACCAGCGCAACCATCGGCGGATGATCGTAATAGCCGCCGGCCAGATGCTTCGACCACATCCAGTAATAGGCTTCGTCGAAGGTGATTGGCGTAACGGCGGCGGCGAGAAGCCGCAGCAGGACGAGCCCGACGACGGTCACGACGGTCGTACGGACGAGACTCGCCTCGTTCGGATTCATGTCCCGATCATCGCTTGCGCCAGACGAACAGTCCGGACATCGCGTAATTCCAGACCACGCCCATCAGCGCGCCGGCCGCGCCCGCAAGCCACCAGATCGGCTCCTGGTCATAGACCGAGAAGGCGACGCCGACATTGGCGAGCAGGCCGACGCTGCAGACGAGATAGAACAGCAACAGGCCGCGCAGGATCGCAAAGCCCTTCAGCCGCTGGTCGCGATAGGTCAGGAAATTGTTCAGGATGAAGTTGCTGGTCATCGCGACAATCGCGCCGGTCGCCTGCGCTTCCGGAAACGGCGCGCCGAATACTTCGAGCGCAACATATAGCGCGGCGAGATGCACGAGCAGGCCGAGCGAGCCGACCAGCCCGAACAGCACGAAGCGGAGCGAGATGACGTCGTGCGTCAGCTTCGCAAGCACGAGGCCGAGGAAATCCAGCGCGACCATGGAATCGAGCTTGCTCTCGCCGTGCTGCCGCGAGCCGAACGTATAGGGGATCTCCACCGCGCGCAGCTTGCCCTGCGCGGTGGCGACGACGTCGAGCAGGATCTTGAAGCCTTGCGTCGAGAGATCTGGCGCCAGCTCCTCGAAGCGGTCGCGGCGGATCGCGAAGAAGCCGCTCATGGGATCGGCGATATCGACCCGCAGTAGGCGGCGCGCGATCTCGGTGGCGAAGGCGCTGGCGCCGGCGCGCTGCTTGTCAAACCCCTCGGCCCGGTAGCCCTCGATATAGCGGCTGCCGACCACGAGATCGGCCTTCCCGCTCCGCAGCAGATCGACCATCTTCGGCAGTTGCGTCTCGTCATGCTGCAGGTCGGCGTCCATCACCACGGCATAGGGGGCGCTGGAGGCCAGGATGCCCTCGATGCAGGCGCCCGAGAGCCCGCGCCGTCCGACCCGGCGGACGCAGCGCACGCGCGAATCCTGCCGCGCCAGGCCGCGCACCACCTCCCAGGTTCCGTCCGGGGAATTGTCGTCGACGAAGACGACCTCCCAGGGGATACCGGCGAGCGTCGTCTCCAGCCGCCGGTACAGGACGGTGACGTTGTCACGCTCGTTGAAGGTGGGGACGACAACCGAAAGAAGCGGCAAACCAACGGCCTGCGACGGGATTTCGGGGCCCGGTTTGATGACGTCATTCATGGCGGCCAAGCGTATATCCGCGCCGCCGAGCCGCGGGAAGCCCTAAACGCCGGCCAGAATGCGGGAAAAAGGGCCTGGAGACGCCAAAAATGCCAACGACCACGAACAACAGGCGCGCGTACATCCGGCGCTGCCTTGCTATTGCGTGGTCGTCCCAGCGCCAGAGCCCTTTCAGGCTGCGACGGCGCCGTTGGAGGTTAGATAGGAACCGCTCAAGGCTTCCGCAAGGGCCTGGGCAAAGTGGTCACGCTAGTTCGGCACCTCCCGAATCACCGGTCCCCTCGGGGCCGGCTCGGCGGGTGCCGGTTGCGCTGTGGCCGCTGGCGGCTGCGCCGCGGGCGGTTTGGCGGGCTTGCCCGTCTGCCCGATCGGCCCATACACGACCGCCGCCCCCAACACGATGACCGCGACGATGGCGCCCAAGAGGCCCCCGACCGATTGCGATGTCATACCCGATTGTCCCCGCAACTGATGCGCGATCTCGGCCAAGCGCACTTTTGGCCGGATCACACGCCAACGGCCGGTGATATCACGAAAAACGGCAATCAAGGAATAGGATTGCGGGTCGCTCCCTCCCCGTCATTGCGAGCGCAGCGAAGCAATCCATCGCGCCAGTTGCGGAGGCATGGATTGCTTCGTCGCTATCGCTCCTCGCAATGACGGCCGGGGCGCTCTGGTAGCCTATTGCTTGCTGTTCGCCGCCGCCTTGCGTCGGACGAAAGCGGTGACGATGTCCTTCTGCGCAAGCTCGATGGCGCGGTTGGCGGTGGCGAGATGCGCGCTCGCGTCCTCGTTCGGGAATTGCTCGGTGAGGAAGCCGATCAGCGAGGCCCGGAAATTCTGCCGTTCCGAGGGACACGCGCTCGCCATCAGGGAAGCGAATTCCTGATCCGACATGGTCTTGTTGCTGTCGCGGGGATATTCGCGGGCGAGGCAATTCCAGTAGGCGTCGCGGCCGATCACGGCGAGCTTGTGCGCATCATCGAGATCGTCATCGGCGATCGCGGCGGAGGGTATCAGAACCAGAAGGACCGCGATCATCATGCGCATTGTTGTTCTCCTTTTTGGGGTATCCTAGCGCGGACGGCCTGGATCGATAAGCGTGGAAAGCCTGACGCCGGCCAACTGGCCAATCACGATTTATTTGACTACTCTCGGATGGTCCCCTCCTCACGATGAGTTCTTCTCGTGGCCAAAGCCCCAAAGAAAACTGCAGGCAGCATCTATATCGGCATCGGCGGCTGGACCTTCGAGCCGTGGCGCGGCGTGTTCTATCCGGACAAGCTCGCGCAATCGAAGGAGCTGTCCTATGCCGCATCGAAGCTGACCTCGATCGAGATCAACGGCACCTATTACGGCTCGCAGAAGCCGGAGAGTTTCCGCAAATGGGCCAGCGAAGTCCCCGACGGATTCGTGTTCTCCGTGAAGGGCCCGCGCTTTGCGACCAACCGCCGCGTGCTGGCCGAGGCCGGCGATTCCATCAAGCGGTTCTATGATTCCGGGGTGCTGGAACTTAACGACCGGCTCGGGCCGGTGCTCTGGCAATTCGCACCGACCAAGAAATTCGACGGCGCGGATTTCGGCAAGTTCCTCGAGCTCTTGCCGCGCAAGCTCGACGGCCGCGCGCTGCGCCATGTGGTCGAGGTCAGGCACGACAGTTTCTGCGTGCCCGACTTCGTCGCGCTGATCCGCGAGTTCGAGACGCCGGTCGTGTTCGCCGAGCACGGCAAATATCCGGCGATCGCCGATGTCGCCAGCGATTTCGTCTACGCGCGGCTGCAGAAGGGCAATGACGAGATCAAGACCTGCTATCCGCCGAAGCAGCTTGACGCCTGGGCCAAGCGGTTCGAGGAATGGGCCGGCGGCGGCGATCCGGACGACCTGCCGCATGTCGAGAAGACAAAACCGAAGAAGATGCCGCGCGACGTGTTCGCCTATGTGATCCACGAGGGCAAGGTGCGCGCGCCGGCCGGCGCGATGGAGTTGATCGAGCGCGTGAAGTGATCGGGACGCCGGATGGCCAGGAAACTCTTCACGATCGGCTACGAGCAGACACCGCCCAAGGCGGTGCTCGATGAGCTCGAGCAGGCCGGCGTGAAGCTTCTGGTCGATGTCCGTGCCGTGACGTCATCCCGCCGGCCAGGCTTTTCCAAGAATCAGCTTGCGGCAGGGCTCGACGAGCGCGGCATCGCCTATGTCCATCTCGCGGCGCTCGGCACCCCGAAGGAGGGGCGGCTCGCCGCGCGCAGCGGCCAGTACGACCTGCTCCGCGGGATCTATGGAAAGCACCTGAAAACGTCGCAGGCGAAAGAACAGCTCGACGAATTGTCCTCGCTGGTGAAGAAGGCGGGACCGGTGTGCCTCATGTGCTATGAGCGCGACCACACGCATTGCCACCGCCAGATGATTGCCGAGATCATCGAGGACCGCGACGGCGTGAAGGTGGAGAATCTGGTCGCGCCGCAGGTATAGGTCCGTAGCCCGGGTGGAGCGAAGCGTAACCCGGGTATCTGCATCCGCATCGCGAGCGGCCCCGGGTTGCGCTTCGCTCCACCCGGGCTACAAGACTTCCTGTCATTCCGGGGCGCGCGTAGCGCGAGCCCGGAATCCATCGAGCCACGGGTGCAGGTGGATAAATGGATTCCGGGCCTGCGCCTTCGGCGCATCCCGGAATGACAGGGGAGCGTGGATTACCCCTCCAGCCACAATCTCCCCTCCATCATCTTCACGCAGCCGCCGCCGACATGCACGGACGCGACAGTGCCACCCTGTTTGCGGACGCGGGTGAGCAGGAGGCTCGGCCGGCCCATGTCGACGCCCTGGCCGATACGCAGCCTCAATTCGCCGTCGCGCACCTCGTCGAGATCGGCAAGGAATGCGGCGGCGGCCGCCGTGGCGCTGCCGGTCGCGGGATCCTCCGAGAGGGCACTCGAGCCCGGATGGAACATGCGCGCCTGCAGGTCGAGCGGCTGCTCGGCTGCGGGCACGTCGCGGGTGTAGAAATAGACCGCATCCGAACCGTCACACGGGAACGTCCGCGCGAAGGCCGCGGCATCGGGCCGTGCCCGTTTCAGCGCGTCGCGCGAGGCGAGCTCGACCATCAGGAACGGCAAGCCGACCGAAACGATCTGCGGCGCATGCCGGTCCGTCTTGACGTCACCCGCCGACAGCGACAGGCAGGCCGCGGCCTGTTCGGTGCCGACGCGCGACAGCCGCTGCAGCGGCTGCGGCGCGGTGAGCTCGGCGCCCGTGACCCTGCCCTGCCCGGTCAGGATCTCGACCGGCACGAGCCCCGCCTTCTCCTCAAATCTCAGCCGTTGCGGCGGCTTTTGCGCGAGCGTCGCCAGCACGAAGGCGGTGCCGACATTGGGATGACCGGCGAAGGGGATTTCCGAGCCCACGGTGAAGATGCGAACCTGCGCATCGTTCGCACTGTCCTGCGGCGGCAGCACGAAGGTCGTCTCGGAATAGTTGAACTCGGTCGCGATCGCCTGCATCTGCGCGGTCGAGAGCCCGCCCGCATCGAGCACCACGGCGAGCGGATTGCCGCCGAACGCGCGGTCGGTGAAGACATCAACGGTGATGTAGCGACGCTGCATGAAATCCTCCTATCCCAGTTGCCACACCGCAACCGGCTTCTCGTAACCGCGGATCGGCACCTCACCGCGCGGCACGGCATCGTGCGCCGCCTCGCCGAGCGCCTCGCGTACTTCGGACGAGATCAGGAACTGCGAGTTCAGCTCCTTGTTGAGCGCCTCCAGCCGCGCCGCAAAATTCACGGTGTCGCCGATCACCGTATATTCCTTGCGCCTGGGTGAGCCGATACTGCCGGCGACGACCTCGCCGATATGGATGGCGATGCCGATGCGCAGCGGCCAGCTCGTGGTCTTGTTGGTGTGCTCATTGGCGATCAGCATCTCGCGCGCCGCAGCCACCGCCTGATGCGCGGCGTCGTCGGCTTCAAGCGGCGCGCCGAACAGCGCGAGGAAGCCGTCGCCCAGAAACTTGTTCACGATGCCGCCATGGCGGTCGAGGATATCGACCAGCACGGCAAAGGCGCCGTCGAGCCGGTCGACCACCTCCTGCGGCGAGCGCGTCCGCGCGCCCGCGGTGAAACTGCGGAAATCGACGAACATCACAGCGACGCGGCGGATATCGCTGTCGGTCGACGCGCCCTCCGTCATCAGCCGCTCGACAACCTGCGGCGAGACGTGCTGGCCGAACAGATCGGTGATGCGGTCGCGCGCGGTGGCAGCCGCGATGCTGGCCGCAAACTGCCGCCGCAACTGGACGCCGACCGCGCCCGCAAGCATGCCGCAGATCAGCACGATGAAGCTGCGCGCCGCATGATAATAAAGGTTCGGCTCCGGATCGGTGCCGCCGTTCGGATGAAAGAACATCGCCAGATAGAATAGCTGTGCCGCGGCAACGAACCCGGTGAAGGTCGAGAGCCAAAAATCCAGCCGCAACGTCGAGAGGATGATGAAGATGAAATAGAGGAACGGTGCCGCGAATCCGAGCGCAGCGACCGATCCCATGCTCTGGATATGCAACGCCAGCGCGACCGTCGGTAACGAGGTCTCGATCAGCGCGCCGATGTAGCGCCGCACCACGGGCAGGTCGCGACCGTTCCGCATATGTCGGGTGATCGCGCCATGCACCCACAATTCGAACAGGATAAACGGCAAGGTGATGTAAAAGATAAATGATACCCTGAGATTGCCGTGCCAGACGCGGCTTACGGCCTCGGGCGCAAGGAAGTCGATGCCCAACCCGATGAGGGCAAGCAGCACCGCTGTCCCGATCAGCGCCTTGATCCGGAGCAGTTCAGTCGTCATCACCTCGTGCATCAGCGCCTGGTGGAAATCGGCGGATACCGCCGAAGCCTGCCCGTCTTTCTTCCTGCCCCAGAATCCGGCCATGCCCTTGCCCTGGAATGACGCCGATTGATCGGACTGAATATAGCCTCAATCGAGCGTGCGACGGAAGCGTGTCACGGCGATCGTCATCGCCACCAGCATCAGTACAATGAGTGCAATCGTGTCGTATTGCAGGTTGGCGAGGCCGGCGCCCTTCAGCATGATGGCGCGGACGATGCGGACGTAATGGGTCAGCGGCAGGCCCTCGCCGAGATATTGTGCCCATAGCGGCATGCCCGCGAACGGAAACATGAAGCCGGAGAGCAGGATGCTCGGCAGAAAGAACATCATCGAGAGCTGCATCGCCTGCAACTGGTTCTGCACGATGGTGGAGAACGTATAGCCGATCGACAGATTGGTGGTGATGAACAGCGTGGTCAACGCGGCCAGCAGGAGCACGCTGCCGAGGATCGGCACGCCGAACAGCAGCACGCCGATGCCGACGATCAGCGAGGCCTGCACGAAACCGACGATGACATATGGAATGATCTTGCCGAACATCACCTCCACTGGCTTGATCGGCATCGACAACAGGCTCTCCATCGTGCCGCGCTCGATCTCGCGCGTCACCGACAGCGCGGTGAAAATCAGCATGGTCATGGTCAGGATGGTACCGACCAGGCCGGGCACGATGTTGAGCCGCGACTCGGCGGCCGGGTTGTAGCGGGCGTGCGTCCTGATCTCGAACGGCATGTCCGGGGGATCGCCGACGTGCAGATCGTGCTCCAGCGCGGTCTGCACCAGGGCGCCGAGAGCGCCGAGCGCCGCGCTTGACGCGATCGGATCGGTCGCGTCGGCCGCGACCAGCAGCGCCGGCTTGTCGCCGCGCCGCACCGCGCGCTCGAAGCCGCGCGGGATCTCGACGCCGAACAGCACCTTGCCGGATTTCAGGAGGTCGTCGAACTCGGCGACATCGTGCACCTCGCGGGTGAAGCGGAAATAGGCGGTGTTCTCCATCGCCTTGAGGATCGAACGCCCGAGATCGCTGTCCTCCTGGATCAGCACCGCCGTCGGCAGATGGCGCGGCGTGGTGTTGATGGCGTAGCCGAACAGCAGAAGCTGCATCACCGGGATCATCACGATCATGGCGAAGGAGACGCGGTCGCGGCGAAGCTGGATGAATTCCTTCACCAGCATCGCATAGCTGCGCCGCCAGAAGCCGAAGGCCGGCTCCCTTGCCTCGACCATAGGATGGACTGCGTCGATCGCACTCATTGGAAATTATCCCTGGAAATTATCTTTGGAACGCCCCATGAGATCGATGAAGACGTCTTCGAGCGACGGCTCGCTGTCCTGCCAGTGCCAGCGCGGATCGTCGCGATAGGATGCAACGGTCGCGTCCAGCGCCGCCTTGTCGCGGCCGGACACATGCAGGCTGGTGCCGAACGGCGCCACCATGTCGATGCCGCCCTTGCCGGCGAGCTCGGCGGTGAGGACGTTGAGATTGTCGCCGGTCACCGTATAGGTCGAGAGCGCCGAGCCCGCGATCACCTCTTCCACCGTCCCATGCGCCAGGAGATGGCCATAGGCGATGTAAGCGATCTCGTGGCAGCGCTCGGCCTCGTCCATGTAGTGCGTGGAGACCAGCACGGTCAGGCCGTCGGCGGCGAGCGCGTGGATCTCGTTCCAGAAATCGCGCCGCGCCTTGGGGTCGACGCCGGCGGTCGGCTCGTCCAGCAGCAGAAGTCTCGGATTGGGCAGCGTGCAGGCCCCGAGCGCAAGCCGCTGCTTCCAGCCGCCGGAGAGATTGCCGGCAAGCTGCTCCTCGCGGCCCTTCAGCCCGATGCGCGCGATCATCTCGCGCGCCGCACTCCGTGCGTCAGGAAGGCCGTAGAGCCGCGCGACGAATTCCAGATTCTCGCGCACCGAGAGATCCTGGTACAGGCTGAAGCGCTGGGTCATGTAGCCGACCAGGCGCTTGATGCGGTCGGCATCGCGGCGGATATCGTAGCCGAGGCAGGTGCCGTTGCCGCTGTCGGGCGTGAGAAGTCCGCAGAGCATGCGGATGGTCGTGGTCTTGCCGCTGCCGTTCGGCCCGAGGAAGCCGTAGATCGTGCCGCGCCTGACCTGCATCGACAGATCATGCACGACCTCGCGGCCGCCGAACGATTTGGTTAGGCCATGGACATCGATGGCGATGTCGGGCGTATGGTTTGCAACCGTGCTCATCGCCGATCCGCCACCGGCGTCTTCGGATTGAGATAGACGCTGATCGGCTGTCCGACGCGCAAGGCATCGGGCCGGCTCGGCCGCGCCTGGATCAGGTAGACCAGCTTGTTGCGCTCATCGAGGCTGTAGATCACGGGCGGCGTGTATTCCGCCGTGGTCGCGATGAAATAGATCTTGGCGGTGAGATCGGCGGCGCAATTGTCGCAGACGACGCGCACCTGGTCGCCGATCGAAAGCTTCGGCAGTTCAGCCTCAGGCACGAAGAAGCGCAGCTTCATGTTGCCGGGCGGCATGATCGAGAGCACCGGCCGCTGCGCCGCCACCATCTCGCCCTCGCGGAAATAGATCTGCTGGATGGTGCCGGCGACCGGCGCAAAGCCCTTGCGCCGCGCCAGCCGCGTCTCCGACGTGTTGACCTTGGCCTCGGCCACGCGCAGCGCCGAGACCGCGGCGTCAAGATTGGCCTGCGTGCCGGCGCCGGTTCCTCTCAGCGAAGCCGCGCGGTCATAGGTCTGCTGCGCATTGGCAAGCGTGGCCTTGTTCTGGTTGAGATCGGCCTGCTGCAGGTCGTCGTCGACGGAGTAAAGGAGGTCGCCGACCTTCACCTCGTCGCCTTCGCGCACGTTGAGCTTCACCACGCGGCCGGCTTCATCCGGGCTGACGAAGATCATGTCGGCCTCGACCCAGCCCTGGAAGCCGGGATCGCGGCGCTCCTGGCAACCGGCCAGTGCCGCCGCCAGCGCCACCATCGCCAGTATCTTCACCAGGCGCGACGAAGTCATGTCGTCCTCCGCTCGCCGAAGATCAGATCGAGATGAACACGAAACATCTCGATCGCATCCAGTGGCGAATGCCGGCTGAACATGCTCTGCCAGATCACCGCGATCAGTGCCGGCGCGATCATGATCTGCGGGTAGCGGGCCAACTCCTTGTTGCGTATCTCGCCGCGCGTGATGCCAAGCTCGATCAGGGCGCGCATGCCAGCCATCCCGCGCGAGACCACTTCGCGGAAATAGAAATCGGCGATTTCCGGAAAGCGTGGCCCCTCGCTGACGATCAGGCGCACGATGTCGCCGCGCGACGTCGAAGCGACCTCCCGGATAAACATTTGCGCAAAGCCTTCCACCGCCTCGCGCACTGATCCATGCAGCGGCGCCGGTGATGCCATGCGGTCGATCAACGGCACCAGCGCAGTGCGGATCAATTCCTCGAACATCGATTCCTTGTCCTTGAAATGCAGGTAGATCGTGCCCTTAGCGACTCCCGCACGTTTCGCGATATCGTCGAGCCGGGTCGCGGCAAAGCCGCGCGCGACGAACTCTTCCATCGCCGCCTCCACGATCGCGGCCCGCCGCTCCGCTGCGCGCTCGGCGCGGTTCGGCCCGCCGCCTGCGATCTTCGGCGAGACCACTTTTGACACTTTGGCGCGCGCCGCCCTGCTGGCGGGTCGGCAGGCCTTGGATGGAATGGATGGTTCGGGGCGCTGTTTCATGATTAGATTATGACTGACTAGTCAGTCATTGTCAAGGGCCCCGTAGCCCGGGTGGAGCGGAACGCTCCTCGTCATTCCGGGGCGTGCGCAGCACGAGCCCGGAATCCATTCATCCATGTGTTTTGCGGCCCGATGGATTCCGGGCCTGCGCCTTCGGCGCATCCCGGAATGACAAGGATGGCCCTAACCGAACTCCAGCACCATGCGGCCGTCGATCTTTCCGGATTTCATCCGGTCGAAGATGTCGTTGATCTTCTCGAGCGGCGCCTTGGTGATCTCGGCGTGCACCTTGCCGTCGGTTGCGAAGGCGATGGCTTCGTCGAGATCGCGGCGGGTGCCGACGATCGAGCCGCGCACGGTGATGCGCTTCAAGACGACATCGAAGATCGGGGTCGGGAATTCGCCCGGCGGTAGGCCAACGAGGCTGACCGTCCCCTTGCGGCGGACCATCTTGAGCGCCTGCGCGAACGCGGCCGTCGACACCGCCGTCACCAGCACGCCGTGCGCCCCTCCCCCGGTCGATGCCAGCACCTTCTCCACCGCCCTGTCGGACAGCGCATTGACGGCAAGATCCGCGCCGGTGGTGCGTGCAAGCTCGAGCTTGTCCTCGGCGATATCGACCGCGGCAACCTTGAGCCCCATTGCCTTGCCATATTGGATGGCGACATGGCCGAGCCCGCCGACGCCGGAGATGACGACCCACTCGCCTGGCCGCGCTTCAGTCTCCTTCAATCCCTTGTAGGTCGTGACGCCCGCGCACAGGATCGGCGCCACCTTTGCGAAATCAACATTGGCCGGCAATCGCGCGGCGAAGGCGGCCGACGCGATCACATATTCGGCGAAGCCGCCGTTCACGCTGTAGCCGGTGTTGTGCTGGTGCTCACACAGGGTTTCCCAACCGGTCTCGCAATATTCGCAGCGCATGCAGGCGTCATGCAGCCAGGCGACGCCGACGGCGTCACCGACTTTGAGATTGGTCACACCCGGGCCGAGTGCCGCGACAATGCCGGCGGCCTCATGGCCAGGAATGAACGGCGGAACCGGCTTCACCGGCCAGTCACCGGATGCCGCGTGCAGATCGGTGTGACACACGCCGCAGGCTTTCACCTTGACCAGAACTTCGCCCGGCCCCGGTTCCGGCACCGGCACATTCTCGATCTCGAGTGGCTTGCCAAAATTTCGGACAACAGCGGCTTTCATGATCGGCATCTGTCTACTCCTTCGCTTTGGAACGCAGACTAGCGGTGACCGCCCTCTCGCCTTTTGATCGGTGTCAAAGGGCGCGCCGAATGTGCGCGCGTGACAGCGCGATGACAACTGCGACAATCTGTAGCCCGGGTGGCGAAGCGCAACCCCGGGGAAGCTGCACCAGCGGTTCGAGCGCCCCCGGGTTACGCTTCGGTCCACCCGGGCTACGACGCTACAAGGGCCGCGCTACCCCTTGGCGTCGCAGGCCCAGGCACGGATCACGCACTCCTTGCCGCCATATTCGTAACACTTGCGCGTGGCGGCGTTCAGTGAGCGCGAGATCTTCGGCTCCACCGCGTAGCCGTGGGCGCCGCAGGGATTCATCATGTCGATGGAGAGCGCAGCGCAGGCACGCTTCATCGTGACGGTGGTGCACTCGCCCTTGCATTGCTTCAGCGCCGCGGCGCGCGCCTCTGCTTCGGCGGCATAGTCGTAAGCCTGGCCATAAGCGCCGCATTTGCCGACCGCAAAGGCACCTGCCGCCCAGCTCTCGGTGATGAAACGCGTAGCAGCCAACAGCAGCGTCAGCGCAAGAATGAACAACGCGCGGCGTTGCGCGCGCCTCGTCGAGACGATCACTTTCCCCACCCCCAAGACAGCCGGCGGAACTCTAGCCGCCGGACGTTTCCACTTGGTGAACGGGAGGTTGAGAGCGGCGCAAATCGCCGCAACCGTCATTGCGAGCGCAGCAAAGCAATCCATGCCTCCGCAAGCGGCAAGATGGATTGCTTCGCTCCGCTCGCAATGACGAGGAGAGAGCGGAGACCCACACGCGGAATCGTAGGGTGGGCAAAGCGCAGCGTGCCCACCATCAAGAGCAGAGCGTGTGTTGGTGGGCACGCTTCGCTTTGCCCACCCTACGCAGCGGCGCTTATCCGCCGCGCGCGGCTTCGAGGGCTTGCGGGGTGTCGATGTCGAGGAAGGCGCTCTGGCCGTCGACGGGGACTTCGGCCACGGCTTCGGCGTGCTTGGCGATCAGGTGCCGGGCACCGATGTCGCCATCGAGCGTCATCAATTCCTTGAAGAAGCGCCGCGACCACAGCACGGGATTGCCGCGCCTTCCTTCGCTGACCGGCACCGCGATCAAATGACCGCGGTCGGGCGCAAAGGTCTCGATCAGCCGGTCGATCAAGGACGCGTCGATCAGCGGCATGTCGCCGAGGCAGATCACGGCGCCGTCGACGCTATCGGACACTGCGGAGATGCCCGCCTTCACCGAGCTTGCGAGCCCGCCGGCAAAATCCGGATTGCGCACGAATTTCACCTTCAATCCCTGCAGCGCCTGCTCGACCAGTTCGGCCTGATGGCCGGTGACGACGATCACCTCCGAGGCCTTCGAGGCCAGCGCCTGCTCGGCCGCAATGCGCGCGAGCTTCTTGCCGCTGATCTCCGCGAGCAGCTTGTTGGGGCCCCCCATCCGCGTCGAGCGGCCGGCGGCGAGCACGATGGCTGCGACGTTGCGATTGCCCTCGGTGTCGGAGCCCGTGCGTGGCTGCGGCCGCGTCACGATCTCCATCAAGAGCCCGCCGACGCCCATGCCGGTGAGCTCGGCCCGCGTGACCTTGATCCCTGCAAGCAGGCGCATCAGCACCCAGTCAAATCCGTTCTCGACCGGAGAGCGCGCGCAGCCGGGCGCACCCAGCACCGGCACCTTCCCCGCGCTGCCGATCAGGAGCAGATTGCCCGGATCGACCGGCATGCCGAAATGCTCCACCGCGCCGCCGATCCCGGTGATCGCCGCCGGGATCACGTCACGCCGGTCGGCGATCGCGGAAGCGCCGAACACGATCACGAGCTCGGCGCCAAGCGCGAGCAATTCCTTGATCGAGGCGGCCAGCACCTTCTCTTCGTGGGGCACGCGGCGCTCGGCGATGATGCTGGCGCCGGCGGGCGCGAGCCGCTCGGTGGTGACGCGCAAGGTCTTCTCGATCACCTTCAGCGACAGGCCGGGCAGCATCGTGGAGACCACGCCGACCTTCTTGATGACGTAAGGCGCAACGCGCAGCGTCTCGCGGCCGGCCACCGCGACCGCGGCGTCGCGCAAGCGCGATTCGACACCAAAAGGAATAAGCTTGACGGTGGCGATCATCTCGCCTTCGACCACCGGCTTGAAGGCGGTCAGCGTGGCGAGCGTTATCGCCTCGTCGACGTCGTTGATGCGATCGACCGCGGCGCGGTCAACCACCAGCACGCCGGCGCGTCCCGCGAACAAATTGGCACGGCCGGTAAAGGCGCGTTCGACATTGACGCCATCGCCGGCAATGGCCTGCGCGATGCTGGCCGCGGCAACATCTTCGGAGACGTCGCCCTCATCGAGCCGCACGACGACGATTTCCTTCACTCCGGCCTTGTTCAAGGCTTCCACTTCGGCAGGGCCGATCGTGGTGCCCTTCTTCAGCACCAGCGATCCCTGCCGCAGTGTGTGAACGGTGACGCCGCCAATCGCGTCACGCGGACTGGCAGGCCCGAACTTCATGCTGCAACTTCTTTCTCTTTCGGCGGCAGCCGCAGCGTCGCGGTGATCTCCGCCATGATGGCGACTGCGATCTCCGAAGGAGATACCGCACCGATGTCGAGCCCGATCGGCGCATGGATGCGCGCGATGTCGCTCTCCTTCGCCCCTTGCGCGCGCAACCGTTCGCCGCGCTTGGCATGTGTCTTCCGCGAGCCGAGCGCCCCGATATAGAAGCACTCGCGCTCGAAGGCGTGCAGCAGCGCGGGATCGTCGATCTTGGGATCGTGCGTCACCGCGACGAAAGCGGTGTAGTGATCGACATTGAGCGGCGGCAGCGCGACGTCAGGCCATTCCGCGACCAGGGGCACGTCGGGAAAGCGCTCGGGACTCGCAAACGCCGTACGCGGATCGACGACGGTGACGTCATAATCCAGCGACCGCGCCAGCGGCGCCAGCGCCTGGCTGATATGGACGGCCCCGATGATCACGAGCTTTGCGGTCGGCGCGTAGACGTTGAGGAACAGCTTGTTGCCGCCGACCTCGACGTTGGTGCTCTTGCCCATCCGCAATGCCTTGGAAAGCTCGGCGTTGAGCGGATCGGCAGCAAAGTCCTTTGCCTTGACCAGGCGCTGCTCGCCATTGGCGGTGTCGGTGATGACGATCACCGGGCGCCGCGCGGCGCGCTCGGCATTCAGCTCTCTCAGCGTTTCGAGCTTCACGGCTAGCCTACCTTCTCGACGAAGACGCGAATGGTGCCGCCGCAGGACAGGCCGACATTCCAGGCAGTCTCGTCAGCCACGCCGAATTCGAGCATCCTCGGCTGGCCGCTCGAGATCACGTCGAGCGCCTCGGTCACCACCGCGCCCTCAACGCAGCCGCCGGAGACCGAGCCCAGGAATGTGCCCTCGTCGTTGATGACGAGGCTCGAGCCGGCTGGACGCGGCGCCGAGCCCCAGGTCTCCACCACGGTGGCCAGCGCCACCCCGTGGCCGGCCTTCTGCCAGTCCTCAGCCGCCTTCAGGATGTCTTCGTCGCGATTGAGCATTTGAAAACCCTCTTCAAGCTACGGAGCGGATCAGGCTGCGATGATGAGGCGGTGGCGGGGCCGAAAGCGCCTCGATCAGCCCCTTGATGGAACTCAAGTTATGCACCGGGCGGAATTCGTCAACGTGGGGCAGCATCATTTTGATGCCCTGCGCCTTGGGCTCGAAGGCGCTGTAGCGCAGTAGCGGGTTGAGCCAGATCAGGCGGCGGCAGGAACGATGCAGCCGGTCCATTTCGAAGGCGAGCTTGGCGTCCGCCTCGCGCTCCAGCCCGTCGGAGATCAGCAGCACGATCGCGCCCTGCCCCAGCACCCGCCGGGCCCACAGCTTGTTGAACGTATGCAGCGAGGTCGCGATCCTGGTGCCGCCGGCCCAGTCCTCGACGCTCGAGGAGCAGCTTGCCAGCGCCTCGTCCGGATCGCGCTGGCGGAGCGCCCGCGTCACGTTGGTCAGCCGGGTGCCGAACAGGAACACCGAGACGCGTTTGCGCGCGTCGGTGATGGCATGCAGGAAATGCAGGAACAGGCGGGTATATTCGCTCATCGAGCCGGAGATATCGAGCAGCGCCACGATCGGCGCCGGCTTGTCGATGCGGCCGAGCTTGCGGATGTCGACGATCTCCCCGCCGGTGCGCAAGGAATTGCGGATGGTGCGGCGCATGTCGAGCCGGAGACCGCGGGCGTCCGGCCGGTAGCGGCGCGTCTCCAGCTCGGCCTGCGGCAACCTCATCTTGGCGATGGCGCGGGTGACCTCGGCGATCTCGGCCGCGCTCATCTGCGCAAAGTCTTTCTTCTGCAATATCTCGCGGTCGGAGACCGAGAGCTTGAGTTCCTGCGCCTGCTCCTGCGGCCGCTCCTCCCGGCTCGCGGGCTGCGACAGCGCCTCCTGCACACGCCGCGAGGCCGGCGGCGGCTTCTTCTTGGCGTGGTCCGGCAGCGGCACCGAGTCCAGCATGCTTTTCCATTCCTCCGCGGCGCGGAAGAACAGGTCGAAGGCCTGGGCAAAGATCAGCGCGTGCTCATGGCGCTTGACGAAGATCGCCTCCAGCGTGGCGTAGAAATCGGCGCGGCTGCCGACTTCGATGAGCTGCAGCGCATTGAGCGCATCGATCACCGAGCCCGGTCCGACCGGCAGCCCGGCCGCCCGCAACGCACGGGCAAAGCCGACGACATTGTCGGCCATGTGCCCGGTCGGCGGCGCAAGGTGGTTGATGGGCATCTATCCTCAACTCGTCATTCCGGGGCACGCGAAGCGTGAACCCGGAATCTGGAGATTGCGGCGCGAGGTTCCGGGTTCGCGCTACGCGCGCCCCGGAACGACGGAAGCGCGCGCGAGCGATCACGTCTCGCTCGTCGCTTCCTTCAAAACCTTCTGCAGCGTGTCGCCCTGCATGCGCGCGATGTCGTCCTGGTACTTCAGGAGCGCACCGAGGGTGTCGCCGACCACTTGCGGCGTCAGCGAGCGGGCATCGAGCTCAGAGAGCGCGGTGGCCCAGTCGATGGTCTCGGCGACGCCGGGCGACTTGTAGAAATCCTGGTCGCGCAGCGCCTGCACGAAGCGCACCACCTGCTGCGACAGCTTGGCCGAAATGTTCGGCACCCGCGACTTGACGATCGCGAGCTCGCGCTCGGCTGTGGGATAGTCGACCCAGTGATAGAGACAGCGCCGCTTCAGCGCGTCATGGATCTCGCGGGTGCGGTTGGAGGTGATGATCACGATCGGCGGCGCCGGCGCCTTCACGGTGCCGAGCTCGGGGATCGTCACCTGGAAGTCCGACAGTATCTCCAGAAGATAGGCCTCGAACGCCTCGTCCGCGCGGTCGAGCTCATCGATCAGGAGCACCGGCGGGCCGGCGACGTCAGGCTCCAGCGCCTGCAGCAGCGGCCGCTTGATCAGGAAACGCTCGGCAAAGATGTCGCTCGCAAGCTGGTCGCGGTCGGTATCTCCGGAGGCTTCGGCGAGGCGGATCGCGATCATCTGCGCCGCGCTGCTCCACTCGTAGACGGCGGAGGCGACGTCGAGACCCTCATAGCATTGCAGGCGGATCAGCTTCCGCCCGAGCGCTGAAGACAGCACCTTGGCGATCTCGGTCTTGCCGACGCCGGCCTCGCCCTCCAGGAACAACGGCCGGCCCATGCGCAGCGCGAGATAGGTCACGGTCGCGAGCGACCGCTCGGCGAGATAGCCGCGCGAGGTCAGGAGCTCGAGCAGCACATCGACGGATTTCGGGAGCGCCGATGCGGTCATGGGAAAGCCGGTGTTGGAGCCAAAGCAGCCTGCACTATCACGCTTTAGCGTTAGCAGCTTCGACCGCCCGGCGCGCCAGCACCCCGATCAAATGCGCGCGATATTCGGCGCTGCCATGCAGGTCGCTGTTCAGCCCTTCCGGCGGCACGTTGATTCCCTCCAGCACCTTGGGGGAGAAGCGCTTCTGCAGGGCCTCCTCGAAAGCGGTGACGCGGAACACGCCGTCCGAGCCGGCACCGGTGACGGCAACGCGGACGTCCGACGGCCGCCGTGCCACGAACACGCCGACCAGCGCATAGCGCGAGGCTTGGTTGCGGAACTTGACGTAAGCCGCCTTCTTCGGAACCGGAAACTGCACCTTGGTGATGATCTCGTCGGCTTCGAGCGCGGTCGAGAACAGGCCCTGGAAGAACTCTTCCGCCTTGAGCCGCCGCTTGTTGGTGACGATGGTCGCGCCCAGCGCCAGCACGGCGGCCGGATAGTCCGCGGTCGGGTCGTTGTTCGCCAGCGAGCCGCCGATGGTGCCGCGATGGCGCACGGCGGGATCGCCGATCCCACCTGCGAGGTCGGCGAGCGCCGGGATCGCCTCGCCGACGACGGCGGAGCCGGCGACCTCGGCATGCTTGGCGGTAGCGCCGATCGCGAGCGCGCGGCCCTTCATCTCGATGGTGTCGAGGCCCTCGACATGGGAGAGGTCGACGAGATGCGGCGGGCTCGCGAGCCGCTGCTTCATCACGGGCACCAGCGTGTGGCCGCCGGCGATCAGCTTGGCGTCCTCGTTCTTCACCAGCAGATTGGCGGCCTGTCGCACGGTCGCCGGACGATGATATTTGAATTCATACATTGGAATGTCCCGGGATTTTCAAACCGCGATCGCGATATAATGCGCTGAGGTTCACGCGAGATCGGACTTCGCCATCGCCTTGGCGCCGGCGGCGATCGAGGCGACGATGTTCTGATAGCCGGTGCAGCGGCACAGATTGCCTTCGAGCTCTTCGCGGATCACCTCGTCGGAGAGGTCGTTGCCCTTGCGGTGCACCATGTCGACCGCGGTCATGATCATGCCGGGCGTGCAGAAGCCGCACTGCAGGCCATGATTCTCGCGAAACGCTTCCTGCATCGGATGCAGCGGCCCGCCATCCGGCGCCAGTCCCTCGATGGTCTTGACGTCGTGGCCGTCGGCCATCACCGCAAGCGTGGTGCAGGATTTCACGGCCTTGCCGTCGAGATGCACGACGCAGGCGCCGCATTGCGAGGTGTCGCAACCGACATGGGTCCCGGTCAACCGCAGGTTTTCACGAAGGAATTGGACGAGAAGGGTACGGGGGTCGACGTTAGCGGTGACGGGATTGCCGTTCACGATCAGGGAAATCTTGGCCATCAGCACTCTCTTGATCTGCTCTGCCGCATATCGACAGAACAGGCGTTTATAACCGTTCCAAAGCCATAATATGGGCCATCACCGCAATGGGCAACCTCGCCGCTCGCATGGCCGGATGACCGAGCGTTGTTCTGGCGCCATTGTGCAGCGCCGTCAGTCTTTATCTTAGAGACGGCCGTGTCAGTGTCAGCCTTGCACGGCCTTGGCGAAATTCGCGAAGAACTCATCGGCCAGTTTCTTGGCCGCGCCGTTGATCAGGCGCTGGCCGAGCTGGGCGAGCTTGCCGCCGATCTGCGCCTCGACATTGTAACTAAGGAGTGTGCCGCCATCCTTCTCGGCAAGCGCGACCGTCGCGCCGCCCTTGGCGAATCCGGCAACCCCACCCTCGCCTTCGCCCGAGATCTTGTAGCCGTTGGGCGGATCGAGATCGGACAGCATGACCTTGCCCTTGAAGCGCGCCGAGACCGGGCCGACCTTCATCTTGGCAACCGCGCGAAAGCCGTTGTCCTCGGTCTTCTCCAATTCCTCGCAGCCGGGGATGCAGACCTTCAACACCTCGGGATCGTTGAGCTTGGCCCACACGGCCTCGCGCGGCGCCGCAAGCTGGACCTCGCCGTTCATCGTCATTGCCATGAGAGCCTCCGCGATCGCATCAAACCAACACCCAAGTAAAGCACAGCCGCCACAAAGGAAAGACCGGCATCCGACCACGAGCGATGCATATTCGCAGCGCAGCAAAACGGAGGCCACCCTTGTGACGACGCCGGGCTCGATCCAGAAGGGCCATTGGCAGCGGCGGCCGACAATGATTAGGTCGCGCGCGATGAGCACATCCCTTTCCCCGCTGCTGGCACCGATGCTGTCAAGCGCCGCGATGCGCGCGGTGTGCGACGACGCTGCCACCTTGCAGAATATGCTCGATTTCGAGGCAGCACTGGCGCGCGCCGAAGCAGCGGTCGGCGTGATTCCGAATGCCGCTGCCGGCCCGATCGGCACGGCCTGCAAAGCCGAATCATTCGACCGCGCGGCACTCGCGGAAGCCGCTGTTCGGTCAGGCAACCTGGCTATTCCGCTGGTCAAGGCGCTCACCGCCGAGGTCGCCAAAGCCCATAAGGAAGCCGCGCGCTATGTGCATTGGGGCGCGACCAGCCAGGACGTCATCGACACCGCGACGATGCTCACCTTGCGCGCCGGCATCGATGTGTTGCTGGCCGAACTCGATCGGGCCATCGCGGGCTTTGCCAAACTCGCCCGCCAGCATCGCGACACGGCGGTGGTCGCGCGCACCTGGCTGCAGCACGCGCTGCCGATGCCATTCGGCCTCAAGCTCGCCGAATATGCCGCAAGCCTGCACCGCTCGCGCCAGCGCCTGCGGCGCCTGCGCCGCGAGGCATTGGCCCTGCAATTCGGCGGCGCGGCCGGCACGCTGGCTGCGCTCGGCGACAAGGGCATGGCGGTGGCCGAGAAGCTGGCTCAGGAACTCGGCCTGCCGCTGCCGGAGGCGCCCTGGCACACCCACCGCGACCGCATCGCGGAAATCGCGTCCGCCTTTGCCATCATCGCCGGAAGCTGCGGCAAGATCGCCCGCGACGTGTCCTTGATGATGCAGACCGGCGTCGCCGAGGCGTTCGAGCCGTCGGGCGAAGGCCGCGGCGGCTCCTCCACCATGCCGCACAAGCGCAATCCCGTTGCTGCCGCAACCGCACTCGCCGCCGCCACCATGGCCCCCAATCTCGCCGCGACGATCCTCGCCGCGCAGGTCCAGGACCACGAGCGCAGCGCCGGGCCGTGGCACGCGGAATGGCCGACCTTGCCGACGCTGATGCTGGTCACCTCAGGCGCGCTCGCCGCCACCGTCGAGCTCGCCGAGGGCCTGGAAGTCGACGCCGCGCGCATGCGCGTCAACCTCGATGCGACCAAGGGGCTGATCATGGCCGAAGCGGTGTCGATGGCGCTCGCCGAAAAGCTCGGCAAGAGCGAGGCGCATCATCTGATCGAAGCCGCCAGCAAGAAGGCCGTCGCCGAGCACAAGCACCTGCGCGACGTGCTGACAGCGGATCCGCAGGTGACCGCGCAGCTTGCCGCGGAGAGAATCGAAAGACTGTTCGAGCCAATGTCCTATCAGGGCGCCTCGCAGGCGCTGATCGACCGCCTGCTCGCCTCGCTTAAGGATTTGTCGTAAGACACCCGCGGTCATTCCGGGGCGCGCGAAGCGCGAACCCGGAATCCATTCGACCACTTGCGCGGGCGGAGAAATGGATTCCGGGCTCGATGCTATCGCATCGCCCCGGAATGACGGAGCGTGTGGAGAGAATGAAGGAACGCAGACCATGCCGATGATCGACGCCGACGGATGCCTACTCAACGTCCAGGTGGAAGGCCGCGATGGCGGACCGACGCTGATGCTGTCGAATTCGCTGGGCTGTACGTTGCAGATGTGGGAACCGCAGATGAAGGCGCTGACGCAGGTGTTCCGCGTCATCCGCTACGACCGGCGCGGCCATGGCAAGTCGCAGGTTCCTCCCGGCCCCTATTCGATGGAGCGTTTCGGCCGCGACGTGCTGGCGATCCTCGACGATCTCAATATCGAGAAGACACATTGGTGCGGCCTGTCGATGGGCGGCATGGTCGGGCAATGGCTAGGCGCGAACGCGCCCGAACGCTTCGGCAAGATCATCCTCTCCAACACCGCCTGCTACTACCCGGACCCGACCAACTGGCACAACCGCATCAAGGCCGTGAAGGAAGGCGGCCTCGCCGCGGTCGCCGACACCGTGATCGCGGGCTGGCTGACGGCCGATTT
Source organism: Bradyrhizobium sp. LeoA1Lang (assembly GCF_055413685.1). NCBI lineage: Bacteria > Pseudomonadati > Pseudomonadota > Alphaproteobacteria > Hyphomicrobiales > Nitrobacteraceae > Bradyrhizobium > Bradyrhizobium sp. LeoA1Lang. The sequence goes on from NZ_JBVAPG010000002.1 coordinate 109,452, forward strand.
CCGCGAGCGCGAGCCGCAGATCGCAGCCCGGATGAAGGCGATGCTGCTGGCTTCTCCTGCCGAGGGTTACGTCGCCTGCTGCGAGGCCTTGAGCACGCTCGACCAGCGCGAGCTGTTGCCTGACGTCAAGAGCCCGACGCTGGTGATCGCGGGCCGTCACGATATGGCAACGCCGATCGCCGCGGGCGAATACATCCGCAGCCGCATCCCCGGTGCGAGCATGACGATCCTCGATGCCGCGCATATCTCCAACGTCGAGCAGTCCCACGCCTTCACCGAAGCCGTGGTCGGCTTCCTGACGCAACGCTAAACGAGTGCCGTCATTGCGAGCGAAGCGAAGCAATCCATAGCGCCACTTGTGGAAATATGGATTGCTTCGTCGCTTCGCTCCTCGCAATGACGGGAGGAGACAATCATGGACGACGAGAAGCGCCGCGACGAGGGCATGACCCAGCGCCGCAAAGTGCTTGGCAATGAATGGGTGGATAAATCGATTGCCAACCGCAACGCCTTCAACACCGACTTCCAGGACCTGATCACGCGCTATGCCTGGGGCGATATCTGGACGCGGCCGCATTTCGACCATCGCACGCGGCGCGTGCTTGTCATCGGCACCATGGTCGCGCTTGGGCAGTGGGACGAATTCCGCCTGCATGTGCGCGCAGCCCTCACCGAAGGCGGCTTTTCGCCCGACGACATCAAGGAGATCCTGCTGCAGCAGGCGATCTATTGCGGCGTCCCCGCCGCCAACCATGCGGTGAAGGAAGCTTCCGCGATCGTCGCGGAACTAGGGCTGCTGAAGGGATAGCCCGCTGGCAGGCACGCTCGTATCGGACTCGTCCCGCACTTCGGCCACCCGCGGCGCGGCGCCCTCGACCAGCAGCACGATGCCGATGCCGAGCAGCATCAAGAGTTCGGTCGCATGCAGCCGCAGCGCCTCGGCCTCGCCGACTACGGACGCCGCCAGCATGCTGACGAAGCTGAGCACGCTGCCGAGCACGAGCGCCATGCCGAGCGTCTCATCGCCGCCGCCGCGCTCGCGGACCGAGCGAAGCGAAAGCAGCACCAGGTACAGTGCGAAAAAGGCAACCGTGGTGATCCGCACGAGCGCCAGCAGCCAGGCGATACGCACGCTCGCCACGCCCGACAGATGCAGATGATCGCTGATAAAGAACCCGATCGACACGCTCGGCCGTTCATAGAGACCGCGGACCGGCGAGGCCATGATCTGGAAGGCGATGCTCGTCCAGGCCGGGATGAAATAGGCGGCAAGCAGCGCGCCGCTGAATGAGCTGATCCGCCAGTTCGTCGACATCTGCCGCTCCCTGCTGTTCCGCTCGCCGACGCCGCGATGGCGGTTTGGGACGAGGTAACTTCGTTGGAACTGAAGCGGCAATCTAAACCCTTTGTTAACCTTAATTGGGGCGGCCGCCGCTGTGGACAGCGTCCAAAAGAAAGTCCCGCCTTTCGGCAGGACCTTCCTTTTGCTCTCGCTTGGACGGGAAACTAGCGCCCTTGGCCGGGGTTCTGGCCTTGGCCGGGATTCTGGCCGGGATTCTGGCCCGGGTTCTGGCCCTGACGGTTCGGGTCCTGCTGCTGCTGGCCGGGCTTGCTGCCGCCGCCCTGCTGCTGACCGGGCTTCTGGCCCGGATTTTGATTCTGCTGACCCGCGTTCTGGTTCTGATTGGCCATTCGCAATCTCCCTGGTTGGACCTGGTCCCTTCGAACCAGGCACGGGCCAACGCGGGAACCAGGACGCCGTTTCGGCGGGAACCGTCACGTCACGGTGAGCGAATGCTGGATCGGGAACCGATGGCAAAACTACCTCTGTACAAGCCCTTGATGCCGCAGCTCCCGCTGTTGCCGCCCAAGGGGTTCCACTGTTAGAAAATGATACGACGCGTCGGACAAGGCTGCCGGGAGCCCTCGCCGCGTCGCTCTCTCACAAGCGGCAGCGCATGGATTATTTCGCCCAGCAACTCATCAACGGTCTCGTGCTCGGCTCGATCTACGGGCTGATCGCGATCGGCTACACCATGGTCTATGGCATCGTCGGCATGATCAATTTCGCCCATGGCGACATCTTCATGATCGGCGGTTTCATCGCGCTGATCTCATTTTTGGTGCTGGTCTCGCTCGGCCTCACCGCGATCCCGCTGGTGCTGTTCGTCGTGCTGCTGGTGTCGATGGCGATCACCGCGCTCTATGGCTGGACGGTGGAGCGCATCGCCTACCGGCCGTTGCGGCATTCGTTCCGCCTGGCGCCGATGCTCTCAGCCATCGGCATGTCCTTCGTGCTGACGAATTTCTCGCAAGTCGCGCAAGGCGCGCGCGTCAAACCGGTGCCGCCGATCATCACCGGCGGCTACACGCTGCATGAGGGCGCAAGCGGCTTCGTGGTGCAGCTCTCGAATATCCAGATCATCGTCGTGCTCGCCACCGTGGTGCTGCTCGCGCTGTTCACCTGGCTGGTGTCGCGCACGCGGCTCGGGCGCGACATGCGCGCCTGCGAGCAGGACCAGACCATGGCGGCGCTGCTCGGCGTCGACGTCGACCGCACCATCTCCATGACCTTCGTGATCGGCGCCGCGCTCGCCGCCGTCGCCGGCATGATGTACCTGCTCTATTACGGCCTGGTCGATTTCTTCATGGGCTTCGTCGCCGGCATCAAGGCCTTCACCGCCGCGGTCCTCGGCGGCATCGGCTCGCTGCCCGGCGCGATGCTGGGGGGACTTGCGATCGGGCTGATCGAGACGTTCTGGTCGGCCTATTTCTCGGTCGAGTACAAAGACGTCGCCGCCTTTTCGATCCTGATCGTGGTCTTGATCTTCCTTCCGACCGGCCTGCTCGGCCGGCCTGAAGTCGAAAAAGTCTGACGGGCAGCCGCGTGGCCGCGTCAACGCTCGAGAAGAAACCGGCGTCGCGCGCGAGCGGCGCCGCCTTCATCCTCAAGAAGGCCACGATCAGCGCTCTCGTCGCGCTGGTGCTGTTCTCGCTGATGATCGGCGTCCGCACCGAGGCCGGCCCGCAGGGCGGGCTGATCTACTGGACGCGGTTCGGCGATCTCGCCGCCATCGTCGCCGCCGTGTTCGGCGGCAGCATCGTCATCGAGCTGCTGCGGCAATGGTGGGGCCCCGCCGACAAGGTCCGTGTCGTTCCACCAGCGGTGCAACATGCGCTGTCGCTCGCCGGACGTCTGATCGCGCCGGCGCTGCTGATCTTCACCTTCATGGTGCCGGTGATCTTCTATGATCAGCGCTACATCCTCGATCTCGCGATCCTCGTGCTCACCTATGTGATGCTCGGATGGGGATTGAACGTGGTCGTCGGCCTCGCCGGCCTGCTCGATCTCGGCTATGTCGCCTTCTACGCCGTCGGCGCCTATTCCTACGCGCTGCTCGCCACCAATTTCGGACTGTCGTTCTGGGTCTGCCTGCCGCTCGCCGGCATCCTCGCGGCGTTCTGGGGCGTGCTGCTCGGCTTTCCCGTGCTCAGATTGCGCGGCGACTATCTCGCGATCGTGACGCTGGCCTTCGGCGAAATCATCCGCCTCGTCATCATCAATTGGCAAAGCCTGACGGGAGGACCGAACGGCGTCTCCGGCATCCCGCGGCCGACCTTGTTCGGCATTCCGCTCACGCCAGGTGAAGACGGGCTGGCGGCGCGGCTTGGCATCGAGTTCTCGCCGACGCACCGCATCGTCTTCCTGTTCTACGTGATCCTGGCGATGGCGCTGCTGACCAACTGGGTGACGATCCGACTGCGCCGCCTGCCGATCGGCCGCGCCTGGGAGGCGTTGCGCGAGGACGAAGTCGCCTGCCGCGCGCTCGGCATCAACACCACCACGACCAAGCTCACGGCCTTTGCGACCGGCGCGATGTTCGGTGGCTTTGCCGGCGCGTTCTTTGCGACGCGCCAGGGCTTCATCAGCCCGGAATCCTTCACCTTCCAGGAATCCGCGCTGGTGCTCGCCATCGTCGTGCTCGGCGGCATGGGCTCGCAGCTCGGCGTGGCGCTGGCTGCGCTGGCGATGATCGGCGGCTTCGAGCTGTTCCGCGGCCTCGACCAGTACCGCATGCTCGTGTTCGGGATGGCGATGGTGCTGTTGATGATCTGGCGGCCGCGCGGACTGATCGGCCATCGCGCGCCGACCGTCTATCTCGAGCGCAACCAGGCGATCTCCTCCGACCTCGTCAAGGAGGGGCATGGATGACCATCCTCTCCGTCAACGGCCTGTCGATGCGGTTCGGCGGCATCGTCGCCGTGAACAATCTCTCCTTCGATGCCGGACGGCGCAAGATCACCGCGCTGATCGGTCCGAACGGCGCCGGCAAGACCACCGTCTTCAACTGCATCACCGGTTTCTACAGGCCGAGCGGCGGCTCGATCGCCCTCACCCATGACGACGGCAAGACGATCCAGCTCGAACGTCTCAACGATTTCCGCATCTCCAAGCAGGCGCGTGTGGCGCGCACCTTCCAGAACATCCGCCTGTTCCCCGGCATGACTGCGCTGGAGAATCTGATGGTGGCGCAGCACAACGCACTGATGCGCGCCTCCGGCCTGACCTTCCTCGGCCTGATCGGCGCACCATCCTGGCGCAGCGCGGAAGCACGCGCGATCGAGCTGGCGCGCACCTGGCTTGTGCGCATCGGCCTGCTCGACCGCGCCGACGATGCCGCCGGCAACCTCCCCTACGGCGACCAGCGCCGGCTCGAGATCGCGCGCGCGATGTGCACGGAGCCTGCGCTGCTCTGCCTCGACGAGCCGGCCGCCGGCCTCAATGCGCGCGAGAGCGCCGCGCTAAGCGAGCTGCTGCTCTCGATCCGCTCGGAACTCGGCACCTCGATCCTCTTGATCGAGCACGACATGTCCGTGGTGATGGAGATTTCCGACCACGTCGTGGTGATGGATTACGGCGTCAAGATCGCCGAGGGAACCCCAGCGGCCGTGCGCGACGATCCCAAGGTGATCGCCGCCTATCTCGGCGCCGACGAGGAAGAAGCCATCGCCGTCATGGAGAGCGGCACGTGATCGCGCGTTCCGATAGAACCTCGCCCTGCAAAGTGCCCGTGGCCGATTGTTCTCTCTCCCCGTCATGCCCGGGCTTGTCCCGGGCATCCACGCAGTTTCTACGGCGCGGCCAGAAGAACGTGGATGGCCGGGACCCGGCTACGCCACGGCTTCGCCGGGTACTCGAGTGTTGGTCCGGCGAAGCGATAGCGAAGACGGGCAAGCCCGGCCATGACGGTTGCGAGGGCATCCGATGAGTTCCACGACTCCCCTCCTCGCGATCCGCGGCCTGCGCGCCGCGTACGGCAAGATCGAAGCCCTCAAGGGCGTCGATCTTGAGATCAATGCCGGCGAGATCGTTGCGCTGATCGGCGCCAATGGTGCCGGCAAGTCGACGCTGATGATGACGATCTTCGGCAAGCCGCGCGCCCGCGCCGGCGCGATCGAGTTCGATGGCGATGACATCACCGGCGTGCCGACGCACGAGATCGCGCGGCTTAGGATCGCACAGTCGCCCGAGGGACGCCGGATCTTTCCGCGCATGAGCGTCGCGGAAAACCTGCAGATGGGCGCTGACGTGACCGAGTGCAGCGAAGCGGAACGCGCGGCCGCGCTGGAACGCGTGTTCACGCTGTTCCCCCGGCTTAAGGAACGCGTCAACCAGCGTGGCGGCACGCTCTCCGGCGGTGAGCAGCAGATGCTGGCGATCGGCCGCGCGCTGATGAGCCGTCCGCGCCTGTTGATGCTGGATGAGCCTTCGCTCGGCCTCGCGCCGCTGATCGCACGCCAGATCTTCGACGCGATCCGCACCCTGAACCGCCAGGATGGCCTGACCGTCCTGATCGTCGAGCAGAACGCCAACCACGCGCTGAAACTCGCCCATCGCGGCTACGTCATGGTCAACGGCCTGATCACGCTGTCCGGAACCGGCAGCGAGCTGTTGCAGCGGCCGGAGATCCGCGCTGCCTATCTGGAAGGCGGACGGCGGGGCTAAGCCTTTTGGACCCCATCCTGCGGCAAGATGCTGCGAAGGGACCGTGCATTTGCCTGAAAAATGCCGATGACTTCACGGCAAATTCAGTCGACAATGCCTTCGGTTTCGCATCCGGCGGCGCGCCGGATGCCTCCCTTAAGCGATGACCACGGGGACTCCAGATGAAATCACTCAAGCTGATCGGCCTGGCATTCGGCGCATCGCTCGCACTGTCGGCGAGCGCATTCGCGCAGGACATCACCATCGCAGTGGCGGGCCCGATGACCGGCTCCGAATCCGCGTTCGGCCGGCAGATGAAGAACGGCGCCGAACAGGCGGTTTCCGATCTCAATGCCGCGGGCGGCGTGCTCGGCAAGAAGCTCAAGCTCGAGGTCGGCGACGATGCCTGCGATCCCAAGCAGGCGCGCTCGGTTGCCGAGAAGCTTTCCAGCGCGCGCATTCCCTTCGTCGCCGGTCATTTCTGCTCGTCGTCGTCGATCCCGGCCTCCGAGGCCTATGCCGACGGCAACACGCTGCAGATCACGCCAGCCTCGACCAACCCGCTGTTCACCGAACGCAAGCTCTGGAACGTCGCACGCGTCTGCGGCCGTGACGACCAGCAGGGCCTGGTCGCCGCCGAATACATCATCAAGAATTTCAAGGGCAAGAACGTCGCGATCTTGAACGACAAGACCACCTACGGCAAGGGCCTCGCGGACGAGACCAAGAAGGCGCTGAACAAGGCCGGCTTCCAGGAGAAGATGTTCGAGTCCTACAACAAGGGCGACAAGGATTTTAACTCCATCGTCTCGCGGTTGAAGCGCGACAATATCGATCTCGTCTATGTCGGCGGCTACCACCAGGAGGCCGGCCTGATCCTGCGCCAGATGCGCGACCAGGGCCTGCAAACGGTGCTGATGGCGGGCGATGCCATGAACGACAAGGAGTTCGCCTCGATCACCGGCCCCGCCGCCGAAGGCACGCTGTTCACCTTCGGCCCCGATCCCCGCAACAAGCCGACCGCGAAAGCCATCGTCGAGAAGTTCAAGGCCAAGAACATCGATCCCGAAGGCTACACGCTCTACACCTATGCCGCGATGCAGGTGTGGTCGCAAGCGGTCGCCAAGGTCGGCTCGACCGATCCGAAGAAAGTGATGGACGCGATCAAGGCCGGCGAGTGGGACACCGTGCTCGGCAAGATGGCCTTCGACGCCAAGGGCGACATCAAGGCGATCGACTACGTCGTCTACAAGTGGGACGCCAAGGGCAACTACACCGAAGTCAACCCGAAGGGGTCGTAGGGCTCACGGACTGCTCGCCGCAACTACCGCCGTCATTCCGGGGGCGCGTAGCGCGAGCCCGGAATCCATCGGGCAGCATGCGCAAGTGGCAAAATGGATTCCGGGCTCGTCCTTCGGACGCCCCGGAATGACAATGCGCATAATGCCCGAGCCATGCAAAAATTGCCCGTCGTGCAAATCACCAAAAGTCTGTCCAGCCCTCGCGCAAAAAACATTCCGCTTTCGCCGTCGGGCAAATCAGTGATTTAACTCCGCGCGTCTCACGGCGGATGAGGGGCGGCTCGCGATCGTCACGAACGTTGCGGTGAGATGCGGTGGACGCGATGCGTGCGACTGACGAGCGCATGTGACGCGGACGGCGAAGTCGTGTGGTCCTGGCGCCCCGACGCTGGCGCTAAGTTTTTCGTGCGAACTTTCTTCGCGCGAGAAGTGACGGTGGCAAAAGAGCCCGGTCACCGGGGGAGAGCACGAAGTAAGCCGTAACACCATCGCGCAGGGAAAGCCGGAATGCTTCGGTTGAACCTGTGGTCCTACCCCCGTGCTTTTTGTTGCACGGGACCCACGGGTGCAACCAGCACCCGGCTTTCCCTGTGCCCTCTTGTTCGATGAGAGGGCGGAAAGTAACGCAAAGCTCGGACGCAATGCGCCGCGAGAACGCGGACTCGTATCTCTCACCATACTCCACTGTCATGCCCGCGAAGGCGGGCATCCAGTATCCGGCGGCCTCTCGGCTTAAGCACCGCCGCCTCTGGAATACTGGATCGTCCGCCTTCGCGGACGATGACAGCGGAGACGCTGTTTGACATTTAAATCGGAACTCTCCGCCCGTCATTGCGAGGCGCGCAGCGCCGCGGCAATCCATTGCCTCAGCAAGTGGCGAGATGGATTGCTTCGCTCCGCTCGCAATGACGCCACGAAAACCGGCCCGATCAAACCGCCGCGCGCACCGCAACGGCAGCAACCGCCTGCCGCGCGTTCTCGATGGCGCGCATCAGGTCGTTCGGACGGAACGGCTTCTGCAGGCAGACCACGTTCGACAGGTCCGGCGCTTCAGCGACGAAATCCAGCGCCGTCATGCCGGAGATCGCGACGATGGGGAAATCCGGCTGGCGGTCACGCATCATCGACATGAGGTCGAGACCGCTCTTGCCCTGCAGGAAGATGTCGATGATCGCAAGATCGAATTTGGCCGTTTCGAACGCCTTGATTCCCTCCGCGGCGGATGCCGCCTCGACAATCTCGAAACGATTGACGCGCAGCACAATCGCGATCATCGCGCGCACGTCGGATTGGTCGTCGACAACGAGAACTCGGGCCATGAAAACCCCCGGGACCGGCTGCGGGAAGCCTAATCGTGGAAAACGCTATGCAGTAGGTGATCAGGCGAATTATCTATCCTGTCAGTAAAGAGGTGGTTACCTCAATTGGATACGGGCGCCCGGTTCAATTCCCTGCCGGTAGCAGATAACCTTGGATCGATTTCGAGCGATTGGTTTTGTCGCACCAAAGCGACGCATAGCGGGTCTATCGGACTTTGATTTCTGCCTTCCCCAGGCCAGTGGCGACAGCCTCCCTCCCCACCGGCACGGATGGAGCGGCCGGATGTTCCACTTTGTGTGGACAGCCCGCGCGCGGGTTTGACGTGATCCCCTGTCTTGCGTTCGATACCGCCTTCCAGGAGACCATCAGTGCTCAAGGGTAACGACCGCAGCTTCTTCCTTTCGACCATGCCGGCCTCGCGCGGCGACCGCAACGTGGCGCTGGCGGTGGTCGTCGTCTCGGCCGTGCTGTTCGCTATTGCGATACCATTCGCCGGGATGCCGCTGACGCCGGTGCCGGCCTTCGTGGCGAGCTACCAGTCCGCGCTGGCGATCAACGATCTCATCACGGCGGTGTTGCTGTTTTCGCAGTTCGCCATCCTGCGCTGGCGGGCGATGCTGCTGCTCGCGAGCGGGTATCTCTTCACCGCCGCGGCCGCGGTCACCCACGCGCTGACCTTTCCGGGCCTGTTTGCGCCGGCGGGCCTGTTCGGCGCCGGTTCGCAGACCACGGTCTGGCTCTTCATGGTCTGGCACGGCTTCTTCCCGCTGATGGTGCTCGGCTACGCGCTTTCGAAGGGAGACGACGGCGCCCGGATCCGCGGCTCGACGATGTCGGCGATCATGGGCAGCGTCGCGGCGGTTGTCGTCGCGATGGCACTGTTCGCCTGGATCGTCACCGCCCAGCACGACCGCCTCCCCGTCCTCTTGAGCGGCGGACACTACACGCCGGTCATGATCGGCGTGGTCTCGACGGTGCTGTTCCTCTGTGCCGCCGCGATTGGCGCGCTGTGGTTCCGGAAACCGCATTCCGTCATCGACATCTGGCTCATGGTCGTGCTGTGCGCCTGGCTGTTCGACATCGCGCTGTCGGCCATGCTCAACGTGGCGAGATTCGATCTCGGTTTCTATGCCGGGCGCATCTACGGATTGTGCGCCGCCAGTTTCGTGCTCGCAGTGTTGTTGATCGATAATGTCGCGCTGCAGGCGCAGATGTCGCGGCTTTTGGGTGTGGTCCGCCGCCAGGCCGCCACCGAACGCGACCACCATGCCGAACGCGAGCGGCTGTTCAGCGCGGTCGTGGAATCCTCCAACGACGCCATCATCACCAAGTCGCTCGACGGCACCATCACCGCCTGGAATCCGGCTGCGGAGCGCCTGTTCGGCTATCCGGCAGCCACGGCGGTCGGCCAGCATATCGATATCATCGTGCCGCCCGACCGTCGCGGCGAAATCGACGACATCCTCACGCGGATCGGGAGCGGCGAAAAGCTGGCGCACTATGAGACGCAGCGGCTGCACAAGAGCGGCAAGCCGATCGACGTCTCGCTCAGTGTCTCACCACTGCTGTCGGCGACGGGCGAGATCGTCGGCGCGTCCAAGATCGCGCACGACATCACCGAAAGCAGGCGGACGCAGAAGGCGCTCAACCAGGAGATCGAAGAGCGGCAGCGCATCTTCGAGACCTCGCAGGATTTCCTGTCGGTGACCGACAAGCAGGGCAATTTCGTCCAGGTCAGTCCGAGCGCCAAGACCATTGTGGGCTACGATCCTGCCGAGATGGTCGGACGTTCCGCGGTCGAGTTTGTTCATCCGGACGATCTCGAAAATACCCGCAACGAGATGCGCGCCGGCCGGCGCGGCCAGAGCAAGCGCGGTTTCGAGACACGCCTGATCCGCAAGGACGGCGAAGTGGTGTCGCTCAACTGGTCCGCAACCTATTCGGAGCCGGTCAAGCGCTATTTCTTCATCGGCCGTGATCTCACCGAGAAGCAGGCCGCCGAAGCGCAGATCCGGCAGGTGCAGAAGATGGACGCGGTCGGCCAGCTTACCGGCGGCGTCGCCCATGACTTCAACAACATCCTGACCGTCATCACCGGCACCATCGGCATCCTGGAAGAAGCGGTCTCCGACCGGCCCGACCTCGTCGCCATCGCCCGGCTGATCGACGAAGCCGCCGAGCGCGGCGCCAACCTGACCAAGCACCTGCTCGCCTTCGCCCGCAAGCAGCCGCTGCAGCCGGTCGATGTCGATATCAATGCGCTGATCCTGGAGGCGGCGAAGCTGCTGCGTCCGACGCTCGGCGAGCATATCGAGGTCACGCCGATGCTGGCCGAGGACGCCTGGACGGCAATGGTCGATCCGAACCAGCTCACCGCGGCAATCCTCAATCTCGCGCTGAATGCGCGCGATGCCATGCCCCGCGGCGGCAAGCTGGCGCTCGAAAGCCGCAACGTCTATCTCGACGAGGGCTATGCCAGCATGCACAGCGAGGTCACGGTCGGCCATTACGTCATGGTCGCCGTCAGCGACAGCGGCACCGGCATTCCCACCCATCTTCTGGAAAAAGTGTTCGATCCCTTCTTCACCACCAAGGAAGTCGGCAAGGGCACCGGGCTCGGCCTTTCAATGGTGTTCGGCTTCGTCAAGCAGTCGGGCGGGCACATCAAGATCTATAGCGAGGAACGCCACGGCACCTCGGTCAAGATGTATCTGCCGCGCGCGACCGGCCTCGCCCAGACCGTCGTGGAAGCGCAGCAGTCCGCCAATGTCCAGGGCGGAAATGAAGTCATCCTGGTGGTCGAGGACGACGCGCTGGTGCGCAAATATGTCGTGACCCAGATCACAAGCCTCGGCTACGCGACGCTCGAGGCGGCCAATGCCGCCGAGGCGCTCAACATCATCGATACCGGCGCGCCGATCGACCTCCTGTTCACCGACGTCATCATGCCCGGCGCCATGAACGGACGTCAGCTCGTCGACGAGGCGCTGAAGCGGCGGCCTGGGCTCAAGACGCTGTACACGTCGGGCTACACAGAGAACGCGATCGTCCATCACGGGCGGCTCGATTCCGGCGTGCTCTTGCTGGCGAAACCCTACCGCAAGTCGGAGCTTGCCAAGATGATCCGGCTCGCGCTCGGCAGTTGATGCGTCATGCCTGGCCGCTATATCAATCAATAGGACGAGAAGAGGACGCGCGCTTTGAAAAATCTCCTCACCGACATCGCAGGCGTCCGTGTCGGCCATGCCGACGACGCCTCGATCGCCTCCGGCGTCACCGCGATCATCTTTGACAAGCCTGCCGTGGCGTCGATCGACGTGCGCGGCGGCGGCCCCGGCACGCGCGACGACGCACTGCTGCAGCCGCACAATACCGTCGATGCGGTGGACGCGATCGCGCTGTCCGGCGGCTCCGCCCTCGGCCTCGATGCTGCCGGCGGCGTGCAGGCCTGGCTTGCCGAGCAAGGCCGGGGTTTGCGGATTCGCGAGGCCGTGATCCCGATCGTGCCCGGTGCGATCTGCTTCGATCTCTTGAACGGCGGCAACAAGGCGTGGGGACGGTTCCCGCCCTATCGCGATCTCGCCTATGCCGCGGCGGCTGCGGCCGGCAGCGATTTCCGGCTCGGCAGCGTCGGCGCCGGCATGGGCGCGACCACGGCCAACCTGAAGGGCGGACTGGGATCGGCGTCGGCGCGAACCGATGACGGCGTGACAGTTGCCGCACTGGCCGTCGTCAATGCGGTCGGCGCCGTCACGGTCGGCGACGGCCCGTCGTTCTGGGCCGCCCCTTTCGAGGTCGACGGGGAATTCGGCGGGCGTGGTCTGCCGGCCGCATTCACGCCTGATATGTTGAAGGCGCGGCTGAAGGGCGGGCCGGCGGCGACATCCGGCGAGAACACCACGCTGGTCGTCGTCGTGACCGACGCCACGCTGACAAAATCACAGGCCAAGCGGCTGGCGATGATCGCGCAGACCGGCATGGCGCGGGCGATCTATCCGGTGCATGCGCCGCTCGACGGCGACGTGGTGTTTGCCGCGGCGACCGGCGAGAAGCCGATCGATCCTTTGTTCGGCCTCACCGAACTCGGCATGCACGCCGCCAACACCGTGGCCCGCGCGATCGCGCGTGGCGTCTACGCGGCGACAGCGCTGCCGTTCGCCGGCGCGCTGCCGAGCTGGCAGGACCGGTTCGGCTAGACCTGTGATGCAAACCGGGAGCTTACGCGCTGACCGAGAGCGAGGCCCAGGCCTGCGCCGAGATAGGGCTGGCCTGCCGCTGCTCCAGTTGGTCGACGGCCTGCCGCTGCACCAACTGGTCGATGGAATTGTAGGACGAGGTGGCAGCCCGCGCGGCCGACGAGCTCGCAGCCGAGGTCGCCGTCACCTTCGATCCGTCGGCATAGGTGGTCGTTGTCGTGACCGATCCATCGCTGTTGGTAACCGAAGCGCTGGTGCCGTCGAGCGCCTGCATCAGCGCATCGGCACTGCCGCCACCCCCGCCACCGTGATGACGAACGTGGGAGCCACGACCGGAGCCGCCTTTCAAAGCCGAGGACATCTCGTCGAGAGTGACGTTGCCGTCGCCGTCCTTGTCCAGCTTGGAGAACACGTCATCGGCCTTCGCCAGATTGGTCCCGCCGGCGCCGAGCGCATCCTCGAATTCGGATTTCGTGATCTTGCCGTTGCCGTCGCCATCGATCTGCCCGAACAAATCCTTCAGCGCATCCGAGCGACTCTTGGTCGAGGCAGCCGTGCCGGTCGATGCCTGGCTCTGCGCATCGAGCAGCGCGCTCATCGTCTCCGGGGCGATCGGCGCAGAGCTGCTGCCGGCCGATCCGGAACTCGGGGCCGCGCCGGTCGGCGCCGTCGTCGCGCCGGAAATATCGAAGATGTTGCCGGCGTCCTGGGTCAGGCCGGTGGACTTTGCCTGCGACGTCTTCGACGACGTCAGCGACTTCAGGAGATCGATAGCCGACGACGCAGCGCCAAGGGCGAACAGCATGAGAGGGAACTCCGACAATACAGCGTGAGCGGCGGCCCAACACCTGCACGGCTAGCGAGCAAGCGCCGTGCCATGGCGAAAAGCCCTTTAAAATCGGCATTTCGTGCACACAAACGGGTTCGCGGCAGCCGGCAATTGCTGCCGCCGCGGCAGTTTTTTCCTGCCCGCGACTTCCCTCCTGTGCATTGCCCGCTACCGGCATGCATGTTAGGCGGAACCATCCCGCTTGCTACAGAGATGCCTTCGGAGAGCGTCCATGTCCCAGCCCTTCACGCCACGTCCGCTGGTGATCGCGCCGTCGATCCTTGCCTCGGATTTCTCGAAACTCGGCGAAGAAGTCCGCGCCGTCGACCAGGCCGGCGCCGACTGGATCCATCTCGACGTCATGGACGGGCATTTCGTGCCGAACATCTCTTATGGCCCCGATGTCATCAAGGCGATGCGCCCGCACACCAAGAAGATCTTCGATGCGCATTTGATGATCTCGCCCTGCGATCCCTATCTCGAGGCGTTCGCGAAGGCCGGCTGCGACCACATCACGGTGCATGCGGAGGCCGGCCCGCATTTGCATCGTTCGCTGCAGGCGATCCGCGGGCTCGGCAAGAAAGCGGGCGTCTCGATCAATCCGGCGACGCCCGTGAGCGCGATCGAGCATGTGCTCGACCTGATCGACCTTGTGCTGGTGATGTCGGTCAATCCGGGATTTGGCGGCCAGGCCTTCATCCGTTCGTCGCTCGGCAAGGTCAGCGACGTCTGGGCGATGACCGCCGGCCGGCCGATCGACATCGAGGTCGACGGCGGCGTCGCGCCCGATGTGTCGGGAGAGCTGGCAGCCGCCGGCGCCAATGCGTTCGTCGCCGGCTCAGCCGTGTTCAAGGGCGGCACGATGGAATCGTACAAGGCCAACATCTCCGCGATCCGCAACGCGGCGGCGCTGGCGCGCGGCGAAGCGATCTAGCTTTCCCGTGGCGGGCGCACCACGGTGACCGTGCACGGCGCCTCCGACGCCACTTTCGCCGAGACGCTGCCGAGCAGCGTCCGCAGCATGGAGTCCTGTCGCGCGCCGATCACGATGTGATCGACCTGATTGGCCTCCGCGAATTCCAGGATCGCCGCCGCGGGATCGATCGCCTCCAGCACATGCACCGACAGCCGGTTCTCGTCGAGCTTCAGCGACGACGCCCAGTGCCGCAGCGCGACCAGGCGGTCGACATGCTTGTTGTTGCCCTTCTCATCCAGTGTCCGGTCGATGCTGACGAGGCCGAGCTTGAGCACGTTGACGCATGCGAGCCGGGCCTGCGGCAGTGTCCCAAGAATTCGCTGCGCGGTGACGCGCAAGGCGTCGTTCAGCGGGCCCGAGGTCTCCATGGTATCGATCGCAACCACCAGGATCGGGCTCGACGCCAGTTGCACGGCGACGTCGGACTTCGGCTGCGGCTGCCACGCCCCGCGGTTGAAGCGGCGGCGCATCACCGTCGCGAACGGATCGCGCTCGCGCCGCTCCGCGCGCGCCGTCAGCTTGACCTGGTCGGGGTTGCCGAGATCGAAGGCGACCTGCGAGGCGGTCGGATAGCGCCAGGCGGGCTCGATCTCCAGGCATCGCAGGACGATCTCCTGCAGCCAGGGCGGATAGTCGCCCCTGAGCTTGCGCGGCGGATAGGGATCGCGCCACAGCCGCCGACGCATGCCGCGCAGCGTTTCGCTCTCGCCGAACGGCCGCACCCCGGTGGTGAAGAAATACAGGAGCACGCCGAGCGAAAACAGATCGCTGCGCGGATCGTCGCGCACCCCGAGCAGGCGCTCCGGCGCCATATACGGCGCGGTGCCGTAAGGCAGGCGAAATTCTTCCTGCAGCAGATCGGGCAGATGTTCGTGATGCGACAGGCCGAAATCGATCAGCACCGTCTCTCCGCTCTCGCGGAACATGATGCTGCTCGGCTTGATGTCGTGATGGATGACGTTCTGCCGATGCAGCGCCGACAGCCCAGCGGCGATCTTGATCCCGAGCCCCCTCGCCTCCTCGTAAGCGATCGGCAGATCGTCCAGCCGCTTGTACAGCGTCTGGCCCGGGATGCGTTCGATCACGACATAGGCCCGGCGCGCGAAATCGCCGGTGCCGAAGCAGGCCGGCACATGCGGCCCGGACAATCGCGGCAGGATCATCTGCTCCATCTCGAAGCTGACGATGGCGGCGGGATCCTCACCTTCCGAGACCCGCGGGACCTTCATCAGCAGCGGCACGTCGATGCCCGGATGGGTGACGCTCCACAGCGTCGCCATGCCGCCGCGATGCACGCACTCGCCAATGGTGAAGCCATCGATGACGGTGCCCGGCTGCATGAAAATTGTCGCCATCTGCTATCGGCCGACAAACAGGCGATCGGCCAGCCAGCCCGGCAGGCCATTCTCGCGAATCAGGGTTGCCGCCGCCTCGATATCATAGGGGGCACGACAGTAGGTGACCTCCCGCCTCTCGGTGTCGAACATGGAGAAGGCGGCTGCGGGAATGCCGTCGCGGGGCTGGCCGACGGAGCCGAGCACCGCAAGCCAGCGCCGGCCCACCAAAAGCTGCACGGGTACGCTCGTCGTCGGCACAAAGCTCGTCATCTTCGCCGTCGACGACATCGAATAGAGCGCGGGACGGTGGATATGGCCGCAAAAGGTGACTGGAGCATCCGCAGCCATCATGCTGCGCGCAGCGTCCGACGCGTCGCGCACGTAGCGCCATCTGGTCGGATTCGACGCCTCGGAATGGACGTAGAGGCGGTCGTCCTCCTGCTGCTCCAGGGGCAGTTCGGCGAGGAAGCGCCGCTGCGCCGCGCTGAGCTTGCCACGGGTCCACTCGATCACCGCCTGGGCTTCGGCGTTCATCGCGTCGTTGTCGATGCCGATGGCGCTGTCATGGTTGCCGCGAACGGCGATCGCGCCGTCCTCGACCAGCCCCATAACGGTGTCCACGGTCCATTCGGGGTCGGCGCCATAGCCGACGAAATCGCCGAGAAGGATGAACTTCTCCGCGCCTTGCGCACGCGCAGCCTCAAGGCAGGCACCAAACGCCTGCCGATTGCCGTGGATATCCGCAAACAGCGCGAGCCGCACATCATCCTCCCCAGCCAATCCTGGCGGGCCCAACCACATCTGTCTTGATGGATATCAAACACGAGCGAAAGTCGCCCGCAAATGGACCGGGAGAATCGGTCGCGAAACTACGTGTTAGCGCTTAGGACAGGCTTCGAGCCCGCGGAACAGCAGTGCCAGCAACGCGTCGGTGCGCTCCTGCAGGTCCGGATCACCCCATTCGTCGGCATGGGCCGGGTGATGAAGGCTTCTCGTCGCCTCGAAAATCGCGCGGGCCGCTGTCTTGGGATCCTTGACCTCGAACACGCCCTGCTCGACGCCATCGGACAGGATATGCGCGATCTGATCGGTCAGGCATTCCTTGTGGCCCTTGACCACAACACAAGCCTCGCGCGCCAGCGTCAGATAGGTGCGGAACATCTCAGGATCGTCGGCAAACCTGGCTTGTTTGGTCGCGAACAGCGTGCGCAGCCACCGGTCGAGCCGGGCCTGCGCAGGGCCGGTACCCACTGCGATCTCCTGCAGCGGGGCCTTGGCCCGGTCGAGCCAGCGTTTTGCCACCGCCTCACGGAGCGAAGCCTTGCTTGGGAAGTGCCGGTAGACACTGCCGTGGCTCACATCGAGCGCACGAGCAACGTCCACCACGGTCGCCTTGGCGAGCCCGTAGCGACGCAGGACGTCCTCGGTGACCTCCAGGATACGTTCAGGGGTCAAGACGACTGCTTCGTTCATGGCTCCACCCTATCCCCAGCTATTGGGCATTTCCACTCCGGCGGTCAGGCGCATCGCAAAACGGCCTGGCCGGTCGTTAAGGCAATCCTATTCCAGTTAGCGGGCCAATTTCTCCGCTTGGGCCGCCAAGTGGCGAGCCACCTGCTGATTGAGCCAGCGCTGGATCTGTTCAGTCAAATGCAAAATCTCGATCGTCATCATCGTAGTCTCCGGCAAGTCCGTGGCCGGCGCTTTGGCCTGAAACCGGTACTCGTACTCTTCCGGATCAAGCCTTTCGCGGCCGCGAGCCACGGGGCGCCCCATCCGGCGTCCGAAGGTGGATATAGCATGTCTGACTGACAGATTACAATATCTGTTACTCAATAACCCGTGATTGACGTTTGTCAGGTGCGGAACCCAGCTAGCCGAGTCCCCGCCGGGCGGCCCGCCTCCCTGAGACGGGCCTCATCAGTATCCAGAGACCTATTGCTCGTCCTTCGGCGGCATTCGCGGCGGCAGCAGCGGGGTAAATGACACACCGTCACCGGGTCCTGGGGCCGCCGTCAGCGCCCCGCCGGTCGAGGGATCGCCACCCGACGTCTCGATCACGGCGCTCGGGGTGATGTATTCCCTGGCCGCCGCGATCAGGCCGCCCTCGCCGGTGCCAAAATCCGCGGCCCGCCCGCCCTGGGGACGGCCGGCGGCAATCTCGGTGATGGCCTTGTCGGTCTTCTGCGCCAGCGAGTCGCTGTAGGGGATGCGGTAGGCTCTGGGGATGGCGCTCGGCCGGTTGTCTTCGTCGAGGGTCTCGACCCAAAGATAGATCGAGCCGGGGTCGCCCTCCAGCGAGTGCGGCTCCACGATGCGTGCTTGCAACAGCTTGAACGAGGCCGGCAACCTGTCGACGCTAGCCCAGCCCAGCAGGCCGCGCACGCCCATAAAGCTCGCAATATAGAATGCGCTGGTCACGACGACCGCAATCGCCTTGGCCGACCAGGGCAAGCGTGCATAGACCAGGATGACGAGCAATAGCGCGCCGATCAGCGCATAGCTGATCGAGAGCGTGAGGATGACCGACTGGAGATTGTTCACGGGCGAGACATCCTGACGCCTGTCTTCGGATCGAGATCCGCGCCGTTTGCGCGCACGTTGCGGAACGTCTCCATCAATGATTTCTGCCGCTGCTGGACGTCGACCACCTTGCCTTCGGCATCGACCCAGAAACGCAGCGCGGTTTTCTCATCGCCGGTGTGATCGAGCGTCAACTTGTTGTCGAAGATCACCTGGGCGGTCGGATTGAGCTTCTGCACCTTCACGCTGACCGGAACTGGCTGCCCGGTCGTCGCCTGGAAATGCGAAATATTGACGGTGTATTCGCCGGGGATGATGCCGCGCACGGTGACGATCTCCTCGCGGATTGGCGACGGAATCTTCTTGCCGTTGACGATGATGAAATCGTTGGCGCCGCCACGATCGTCGCGGTCGAGCGTGAGGAAGCCGGCTTCGCGGCGGCGATACCAGGCGATATTGCCCGCGGGATCCTGCACGAAGAGATCGAAATCATCGGGATGATTGTCGGGCCAGTCCATCGTGATGATGAACTCGGCCTTGGAGTCGATCTTGCCCTCCTTCGACTCCGGCGAGACCGCAAGCAACGCGAGGAAGAACAGGAAGGCGACGACCTGCAGCGCCTTGAACAGCATCACGCCGAGCGGATCGAAATGTTCCTCCCGCGGATAGAGGCCGAACTCATCCATCATGATGGTGTTCCAAGGCCGGGGTGACGTGCGTCTCGGTCAACATGACGGCATCGGAAAACACCCGCTGGGTGGCGGCATCGAGCATGTAGTATTGGATCCTGACGAGGATCGATCCGATCAGGCCGGCCAGCGTCGTGTACATGGCTACCGCCATGCCGTCGCTCATCAGCCCCATCGACGATCGCATCGCGACCTTGTCGGCGGCATCGAGGGTTGCGATCGGCGCCAGCATGATGATGAAGCCGATGATGGTCCCGAGCAGCCCGAGCTTCATCAGCGTATCGGAAACGAAGGCGCCGAAGGCGTTGGAGCCGCGCAGCCGGTCCGCCAGCGACCTGAGCAGCAATGTCTGATCGATGCGGCCGGTGGTCTGCGCCGCGGCCTTCTTCACCAGGTTGCGGATGTGGTCGCTGACGAGCCCTCCAGGCAGAGCGCGCGCATTCTCGTCGAGCCTCCTCGCGGCGCCGGGAGTGGACAGGATCGCGCGGCAGCGTCTGGCCGCCTCGCCTTCGCGCGCGATCGCTCGCGTCCGCCAGAAACAATGGAGGCAGGTGATGACGTAGAGAACGGCGATCAGGCTCGAAATGTAGGTGCGATCCGAGGTGACCATGAGATGCAGCAACCCGTATCGCCACAGCAGCACGGCGGCGAAGATCGAAAGCCCCGTGAAGATCATCCATAGCAACAGGACACTTCGCTCCGAAGTATCCTTGCCGGGCAAGGTGGTCTCGGCGCCAACCGTGGCACTCATGCAGCTTTGCTCCCTGAGGGCGGCCAAGAGCGACGGCCCGCAAACGGTCCCCGGCTTTGTTAATCCGAGGCGGCAGCTTGCGTCCAAAGACATATGCCTGCGGTTCGCTGGGAAAATTTCCCGAGCTTCTCCTCACCCGCCATCTTGCAATTGGCGCCGAATAGCGGTGCTGTTACGCTCCAGATTGTTGTTTCGACGCGTTTTCTTCACGCGAATCGGTGTCCACTTCGCTCGAAAACGCTCTAGAAGCCGCGGAGTGATCGCATGCGCCTCGTGCTCCAGCTCGTCGCCCGTCTGCTCGTCATCGTCATCTTGTGTCTGGGAGGCGCGACCGTTTGGGCGACGATCGACGCCTATCACAGTGTCGACCGCGCCACGGCCGCATCCGCCGAACGGGTCTCGCAAGCGCTGGAAGCGCTCTACTGGCGCGAATTGCTGTTGCGCGGCAACAGGACACGCGAACACCTTTTGCCGGTACCGGAATGGCGCACCACTCAGACGATGAGCCTGATTTCGCCGGGCGTCTGCGTCCAGTTTGAACCGAAGGGCGAGTTCGAGAATCCGCTTTGCGGCCAGAGCAAAGGGATCGGCGCATCTCCACCGCACTGGTTCGCAGCCGCCGTGGAGACATTCCTTGGCGACCACGCCGCGGTCGCCCGGCCGATAAGTGCGCGCTCGACCACTGCAGGCACGGTCACGGCCATCGCCGATCCTGACGCCGCGATATCGCTCGCCTGGCAGCACATCCTCGACAACGTCCACGTCGCGCTGCTGATGGCGGTGGCCATCGCCCTGCTTGCCTCGCTCGCGATTGCGCATGCACTGGCTCCGGCGCAGTTGATCGTTACCGCACTGCAGCGCATGGCGAACGGTCAATATCGAACATCGCTTCCGCGCTTCCGCTCGATGGAACTTGCCATGATTGGGCAGGCCGTCAGCGACCTCGGAGATCGCCTCGCGCAGGCCACGGAAGAACGGGCCGTCCTGACCCGCCGGCTGCTTGAAATCCGCAGCGACGAGCGGCGCGTGCTTGCGCGCGAACTGCACGATGAGTTCGGACAAAATCTCGCGGCGATCCTGGCCTTCGCCAACACGATCGAAGCGGCCAGCGCGCAGGAGCAGGACCGAGGCGACGTCGCGCAGGATGCGCGGATGATCTCGCAGGCCACGCTGCACATCATGGCTTGCCTGCGCGGCACGCTGAACCGCCTGCGCCACCCGCCCGCCGAGGAACTCGGGCTGGAGGCGAGCCTCATCAACCTCGTTGATAGCTGGCGATCGCAGCACGCAACGCAGCCGATGATCCAGCTCGACCTCAAAGGCGATTTCGCCGACGTGCGAGGCGCCGTCGCCGCGACCGCCTACCGTGTGGCTCAGGAATGCCTGACCAACTCGTTGCGCCACAGCGCGGCGCGCGAGATCGTGCTGCGGATCGAGCGGCGGACGGGCGCGGAAAATGCGCTGCTGGTTCGCGTCGAGGACGACGGCGGCGGCGATGCCGCCAAGGTGGCGCAGTCCGTCGGCTTCGGCCTGACCGGAATACGCGAGCGAGTAACCGCTCTCGGCGGTTCGCTGTCGATCGCGCGTGCAAGGCGCGGCCTGAGCGTCGCCGCCACGATCCCGCTCGCCGCCTGATGCCGGCGCCGAAGACCCATGGCATTTCGATCCTGCTTGTCGACGACCATCCCGTGGTCCGGCAAGGCTATCGGCGCGTCCTGGAGCATCAAGGCGACTTCCGGGTGGTCGCTGAGGCCGACAACGCAGCCGACGCCTACCGCGCATTCAAGACCCACGCCCCTGATGTCGTGGTGATGGACATCTCGATGCCGGGTGCCAGCGGGCTCGAAGCTATCAGGAACATCCGCCAGCGCAGCCCTGCCGCACGCATTCTCGTGTTCAGCATGCACAGCGAGGCAGCGCTGGTGAAGGCCGCCTTCAGCGCGGGGGCAAGCGGCTATGTCACCAAGAGCAATGAACCGACTGTGCTGATCGCGGCGATCCGTTCGGTGGCGCGTGGCGAACATGCGATGAGCGATGACGTGGCCCATGCCCTGGCGATGGAAAGCCTGACTCCGTCAGGATCAGTCCTTGACCAATTGGGGGAGCGGGAGATCGAGATCCTGCGACAATTGGCAGCCGGCTCGACCACGGAGCAGATCGCCGCAAACCTCAATCTCAGCATGAAGACGGTTCAGAACTATCACTACCTGATCAAGACCAAGACCGGCATGCGGACCGATGCGCAGCTCGTCCGCCTCGCCGTCGAGTGCGGGTTGACCAGCCTTTAGAGCAAGCAATCCATCGCGCGATGCGAGGGCATGGATGGCTGTCGTCATCGCTCGGCTTGACCGGGCGATCCAGTATTCCACAGACGCCAGTGCTTGAGCCGAGAGGCCGCAGCGTACTGGATTCCCCGACGGAGCCTGTCATCGGGCTCGCCGAAGGCGAGACCCGGTGGCGGGGAATGACAGGACGTCGTGGATCAGATCAACCCGCTCGTGCGCCGAGAGTCCCATTTTCCTCGTCCGGAAGGCTCGAATCGGTGGCCTCTACGGGATCGATTTGCTAAAGCACGGCGTAAAAAATAACCGGCCGGGAGCTCGTTTGCCGACCCTGCCCGCACCTCGGAGTTTTCAATGATCCCCCGCTACACCCGCCCGGAGATGGCCGCGATCTGGGAGCCGCAGACCCGCTTCAAGATCTGGTTCGAGATCGAGGCGCATGCGGCTGATGCGCTAGCAGAACTCGGCGTCATTCCCAAGGAGGCGGCGAAGACGATCTGGGCCAAGGGCAAGGACGCAACCTTCGACGTCGCGCGGATCGACGAGATCGAGCGGGAGACCAAGCACGACGTCATCGCCTTCCTGACCCATCTCGCTGAAATCGTCGGCCCCGAGGCGCGCTTCGTGCACCAGGGCATGACCTCCTCCGACGTGCTCGATACCTGCCTCAACGTGCAGCTCACCCGTGCCGCGGACCTCCTGCTCGCCGACATCGACAAGGTCCTGGCCGCGCTGAAGAAGCGCGCCTTCGAGCACAAGATGACGCCGACCATCGGCCGCTCCCACGGCATCCACGCCGAGCCGGTGACCTTCGGCCTCAAGCTCGCCTACGCCTATGCGGAATTCTCCCGTGCCCGGGCGAGGCTCGTCGCCGCCCGCAAGGAAGTCGCGACCTGCGCGATCTCGGGCGCAGTCGGCACCTTTGCGCAGATCGACCCGCGCGTCGAAGAGCATGTCGCCAAAGCCATGGGGCTCGAGCCGGAGCCGATCTCGACCCAGGTGATCCCGCGCGACCGCCATGCGATGTATTTCGCGACGCTGGCCGTGATCGCCGCCTCGATTGAGCGCCTGGCAGTCGAAATCCGTCACCTGCAGCGTACCGAGGTGCTGGAAGCCGAGGAATTCTTCTCGGAAGGGCAGAAGGGTTCGTCGGCAATGCCGCACAAGCGCAACCCGGTGCTGTCGGAGAACCTCTCCGGCCTGTCGCGAATGGTGCGGGCCTATGCAGTGCCCGCACTCGAGAACGTCGTGCTCTGGCACGAACGCGACATCTCGCATTCCTCCGCCGAGCGCATGATGGGCCCGGACGCCACCGTGACGCTCGACTTCGCGCTGGTCCGCCTCGCCGGCCTGGTCGAGAAGCTCCTGGTCTATCCGCAGAACATGCAGAAGAACCTCGATCGCCTCGGCGGCCTCGTGCATTCGCAACGGGTGCTGATCGCGCTGACGCAAAAGGGCGCGAGCCGCGAGGACGCCTACAAGTTCGTGCAGCGCAACGCCATGCCGGTCTGGCGCGGCGAAGGCGATTTCCTGACGCTGCTCAAGAAAGATCCGGACGTGAAGAAATATCTAAGTGACGCTGAGATCGAGGAGCAGTTCGACCTCGGCTATCACCTCAAGCACGTCGACACGATCTTCAAGCGCGTGTTCGGGGAAGCCTGACCCCGGCCCAGAGCCCTTAGCCTGGCGCTCCGTCGACCATGCGGGCGGCGACGCGATCGCGGCGCATGAAGTGGTGCCAGGCGACGGCGGCGATGTGAATTCCGATCAGCGCCAGCAGCACATAGGCGAAGTAGATGTGCCTGACCTCGTAGGCCTGCGCCGCGGCCCGATCAGGCGAGGTGATCTGCGGCACGTGAAACAGCCCGAACCAGTCCGAATAATTGGGCGTCCGGGCCCCGGAATGTGCCCAGCCCAGCACCGCCACCAGGATGGTGACGGCATAGAGCGCGAAATGGCTGACCCGGGCGGCGATCCGGTGCCAGCGCAACGTATCCTCCGGCAGCGCCGGCGTCGGGTTGACGCCGCGCCAGACCAGCCGAAGCAGGGTCACGAGCAGCACGACATAGCCGATATCGGCATGGATCGAGCGATAGAAGAAGCGGTCCGGGCGAGCGGGGATATGGTTCATCCACCAGCCGAATCCGATCATGCCGATGATGGCGACCGCAAGCACCCAGTGGAATCCACGCGCAACGCTGCCCCAGCTCGATGTCGTGTTTCGGATCATGCGCCCGGCCCCATCGGCTTCGAGTTCGTCGCCGCCGCTTTACCGCGCTGCAGCGCCGCGCCCTGATAACGCTCCGGTCCGATCAAGGCGATTTGAATCGTTCCAGAATCTCCACCCGGGCCTGGGACCGAGCCGCAAGGCCGGCGGTGCCCTCAAATCAACTGAATCGTAACGCTGAAATGGGATAAGGTTAAATCGTGGCGGCGCCCCCAACCATTCTGGTATTCGATTCCGGCCTCGGCGGGCTGACGGTATTGCGCGAGATCGTGCGCGCCCGGTCTGACGCGCATTACGTCTATGTCGCCGACGACGCCTTCTTTCCCTATGGCCACCATGGCGAGGACGAGATCATCGCGCGCGTGGTGCCGCTACTCGGCGAATTGATCGGGAGACACACGCCCGATCTGGTCGTGATCGCCTGCAATACCGCCTCGACGCTCGTCATGTCACACCTGCGGGACGCCTACGACCTGCCATTCGTCGGAACCGTGCCGGCGATCAAGCCGGCCTGCGCCAGTTCGAAGACCAAGCGCGTGTCCGTGCTGGGCACCAAGGGCACCGTCAAGCGCGAATATACGAAAAAGCTGATCCACGATTTCGGACAGGGCTGCGAGGTGACGCTGGTCGGCTCGGGCGAGCTCGCTTGGCTGGCGGAAGCGGCGCTGAGCGGTCAGGATGTCAGCGACACCGATATCGCCGCTGAACTGGCCCCCTGCTTTGTCGACGGCGCGGCACGCACCGACACTGTGGTACTTGCCTGCACGCATTATCCCTTGCTGCTGGATCGCCTGGTGAAGCTTGCGCCATGGCCGGTCGACTGGATCGACCCGGCGCCCGCCATCGCGCGACGCGTCTCCGATTTGCTCGGCCCGCCCGGCGATAGCAGAGACGAGGCCGGCGCCGAAATGCTCTTCACGTCCAACCGCCCGCATAGGCTGAGCCGGGCGTTGATGCCGTTTTTCGGCGGCCGCGTCCCGGCCTGAGGCCGCATACCCGTTTTGGCTAGCCGAATTGCCGGCCGACCATTTGCCCGATTTTCGCGAAAACGGCCTCGAGCTGTGCGGTGGTCGGCGAACCGCCCTGCGTATAGGCCGAGATCAGCACCGGTCCGCCTCCCCGAGGCCAAACCACCGCGATGTCGCCCGCAGCATCCTTGCCATTGTTGCCCGTCTTGTCGCCGACCTTCCAGGGCTTGGGCAAACCACCGCGAAGGCGGTTGTTTCCGGTTTTGCAGTTCAGCATCCAGTCCGTGAGGCGTTCGCGCGACGCCGGTGACAGTGCCTCGCCAAGCACGAAATGGCGCAGATTGCCGGCCATCGCTGCGGGCGTGGTCGTGTCATCCGGATCGCCGGGCGGAGAGCGATTGAGCTCAAGTTCATAGTGATCGAGGCGCGAGACTGTATCGCCCGTATCGCGCCAAAAAGCAGTGAGCGCAGCGGGACCGCCGATCCGCGCCAGCAGCAGATTGGCGCAGGTATTGTCGCTGAGCTCGACCACAGCCTTGCACATGTCGGCGACCGACATCGCTCCGCTCGACAGGTTCTGCCTTGCCGCCGGTGCATAGTGGAGAAGATCGGCGGCACGGTATCGCACCACGTTCTCAAGTCGGTCTTCGCCACGATCGATGCGGGCAAGGACGCACGCGGCGAGCGAGGCCTTGAATGTGCTGCACATGACGAAGCGCTCGTCAGCTCGCCAAGTGATCTTGACGCCTGTGGCGACATTCTCGGCATAGAGGCCGATCCGCCCACCCGTCTCGCGCTCATAGGCTTCAAACGGTGACGGCCGCTCCTGCGCTCGCACGGGCGAGATGGCCAGACACGACAAAGCGGTCAGCAACGAGCGTCTGGTGAAAATCATCGGGGGGTCCTTTGAATGGGCTTCTTTCGGGTGGCATCCGTTGCCTCGCACACCAAAGAGACGTGACGCCAAAGCAAGCAGTCAAGCACTCGATGCGTACTGATTTTGTCTTTATGATATCGGTGATCGAATAGCGCGCCCTCAACACAAGCTGTGGAGATCCGCTTTGATTTCACCGAAGCCAACTCCCCTCAACCGGCTGCGACAGCAATGGCGAGAGAAGCGCCCGTCCTTCGGCGCGATTGCCACGATCCCGAGCATCCAGACCGTGCAGATCATGGCGCAGTCGCTCGACTGGATCATTGTTGACCTCGAGCACGGCCCGATCGATCTTGGCACCGCGCACGCGATGATCGTGGCAACCTCCGGCACATCATGCGTGCCAATGGCGCGCATTGCCGCCAACGAGCCCTGGCTCGCCAAGGCGCCGATGGACATCGGTGCACTCGGCATCAATTTCCCGATGATCTGCAGCCGCGCCGAGGCCGAGAAGGCCGCGCGCAGCGTGCGGTATCCGCCCAAGGGTGACCGGCTGTGGGGACCATTCCACGCGCCGTTCCGCTGGGGCGTCTCTATGCCGGAGTACATGGCTACGGCCGATGACGACATGATCTGCATGATCACGATCGAGCATGTCGAAGCGGTCGAACGGATCGACGAGATCATGGCCACTCCCGGCATCGACATCGCCGTGATCGGGCCCGGCGACCTCGCCACCTCCATCAACAAGCGCGGCCTTCCCGATGATCCCGAAGTGGTGGCGCTGATGCAGCGCGCCGAGGAAGGCATCCTCAAGAGCGGCGTGCCGATCGGCGGAGTGGCGCGGTCCGCCGAACAGGCCAACGCGATGATCGAGCGCGGCTATGTGGCGCTCGCGCTGGGCTTCGACTGGTCGCTGCTCCAGCGCGGCATTGCCGCCAGCTTTGCAGCAATCAGGCGCTAGGGTTGCTTCTCCCGCCATGAGCCGGCTGCCAGGGTCGCCGTGATCGCCGGCGGTGCGGCGGGACGCCACACCCATCCCGGCGCCGAAACCGGCTATGTGCTGGAAGGCCGTTGGTTCATGCTCGGTTCAGGGCTGGCGAGCGCATATACCGGCTCGCCAGCCTTTTATTGAATCTGGAACACCCGGCGGAGTAATGCGCGGAACGGCCCGAAAAATCTCAATCCCGCGCTGTTTCATCGCCGATCTGATGCGTGCGTCGCTCGACATCCCCTTCGTGTCGCTCACGCGCCTCCTGAACATCAGGAACCTGGTGGATGCCCGCGCAGAGGCGGCCCGTCCGGCCGGCTGGGCAGCGATCTTCGTGAAAGCCTTTGCCTTGGTCGCGAAGGACGAGCCGGCCTTGCGGACGCTCTACGTCAAATGGCCGTGGCCCGGCTTCTACGAGCTGCCGCGCAGCGCCGCTACCGTCGCAATCGCCCGCGTCGTGGACGGCGAGGATTGTGTGCTGCCGCAAAAGATCGGTACCCCTGAGATCAAGCCGCTCGCGGAGATCGATGCCTTGATCCACCACGCCAAGGAGGCGCCGGTCGAGGAAGTGGCGGCGTTCAGAAAGGCGCTGAGGGCGTCCGGGCTGCCGCTGCCGCTGCGCCGCCTGCTCTGGTGGATCGGGCTGAATTCCGGACGCCAGCGCGCCAATTATTTCGGCAGTTTTTCCGTAACGTCGGTGGCGGCCATCGGTCCCGGGGAACTGCACGCCGTCACACCGGGGCCGTTCATCCTCAGCTATGGGGTGGAGGAGGACGGAACGATCAGCGTGGTGCTGCGCTGGGACCACCGAATCACCGATGCCGCCCTTATCGCCCGGACGCTGTGCCGGCTGGAACAAGTGCTGAACGGCGAAATAGCAGCGGAGTTGCGAGCCGATCGGCAGCAAACCGACAGAGTGGTTTCCGGCAATTGCGACCTGATGGCACTAAATAGCCGCCTCTTTCGTTGACAGGACGGCCATCTTTCCCCTAAAAGCCCTCTGCTCGCGGGCCGGTTTCGGCCCGCGAAGCGTTTCGCGACCCGTGGTTCGTCCTCGAGCTTTCGAGGCGGACCTGTCGGCACCGGCCAAATGGCAGGCTGCACAGGAGGGCGCGTTTCCTCAAATCCAACTTTGACCTGAAGAGGACGCGATGACAAAGCGCAGTGAGGCGAAATACAAGATCGATCGCCGCATGGGCCAGAATATCTGGGGCCGCCCGAAGAGCCCTGTGAATCGCCGCGAATACGGCCCTGGCCAGCACGGCCAGCGCCGCAAGGGCAAGCTCTCCGACTTCGGCGTGCAGCTCCGCGCCAAGCAGAAGCTTAAAGGTTATTACGCCAATATTTCCGAGCGCCAGTTCCACGGCATCTATGTCGAGGCCGGCCGCCTGAAGGGCGACACCGGTGAGCACCTGATCGGCCTATTGGAGCGCCGTCTCGACACCGTCGTGTATCGCGCCAAGTTCGTGCCCACGATGTTTGCCGCGCGCCAGTTCATCAACCACGGCCACATCAAGGTGAACGGCCGTCGCGTCAACATCGGCAGCTACCGGCTCAAGCTCGGCGACGTGATCGAGGTCAAGGAAGCCTCCAAGCAGCTCGTGACCGTGCTGGAAGCCGCGCAGCTTCCCGAGCGCGACGTGCCCGACTTCATCGAGGTCGATCACGGCAAGATGACCGCGAAGTTCATCCGCATTCCCGGCCTGTCTGATGTGCCGTTCCCGGTGCAGATGGAGCCGCATCTGATCGTCGAATTCTATTCGCGCTGATCGGACGGAATGTTCGAGGTATCGAAGGCCCCGGGATCCCGGGGCCTTTTTGTTTGGGCACCAAATTGGTATTATAGTTTCAACCATGACCCGATTACTCGAAGAAGCGTTTAGTACGGTTGCCAACCTGCCAGATGCAGAGCAGGACGAGCTCGCGCGCGCCATGCTGGAGCTTGCGGGCGTCGATCAGCCGCCCATTCAGTTGACACCCGAGGAAGAAGCCGATCTGGCGGAAGCTAACGCCGAGATTGCGCGCGGCGACCTCGCCTCCGCCGACGAAGTACGAGCCATGTGGGCAAAGCACGGGCTGTGAACATCCGCTACACGCGCCGTGCGCTTGCGCAAGTCGATCAAGTCCTCACCTACATCGAAGCATGATCACCTCAAGGCGCGGTTCATGTTCGTGACCGGATCGCGGCGCTCGTCGCACTGTTGCAAGAGCATCCCCGTGCAGGCCGTGCAACGAGCCGTCCTAACGTCCGTCGTCTTCCGGTGAACCCCTATCCTTACCTAATTGATTATCGCGTGACCGCGACCGAAATTATCATTATGCGGTTTCGTCACGCCGCCCGGCGACCGATCGGCTGACAGGTGATTTGCGCTGCAATTTACCGGCGCGACGACGTCACGGAGCAATAAGGAAAGTCCATGTCTTACACCCCTGCCCCGCGCGATCCCAAGGCTCCGCCCGTTCGCATCAATCTCTTGTCCGACACCCAGACGCGCCCGACGCCCGGGATGCGGGAGGCGATGGCGCGGGCGGAAGTTGGCGACGAGCAGATCGGCGATGATCCGACCGTGAACCTGCTCTGCGCGCGCGTTGCCGACCTGCTCGGCAAGGAGGCCGCGGTGTTCATGCCCTCGGGCACCATGTGCAACGTCGCCGCGACGCTGGCTTATTGCCGGCCCGGCGACGAGATCCTGGCGCATGCGACCGCCCATATCATCGCCCGCGAAGGTGGCGCGCATGCCGCGCTCGGCGGCTTCCAGATCACGCCGCTGCCGGGCGACGACGGCCAATTCGCGCCGGAGACATTCCGCGCGGCACTGCATCCGCGTTCACGCTACCAGCCTCCGCAGGTGCTCGTCAGCGTCGAGCAGACCGCCAATATCGGCGGCGGCACGATCTGGAAAAAGTCTGCGCTCGACGAGATCGTCGGTATCGCCAAAGCCCATGGGCTCGCCACCCATATGGACGGCGCGCGGCTGCTCAACGCCTGCGTCGCTACCGGCATTTCCGTACGCGACATGGCGAAGGGTTGGGATTCCGCTTGGATCGATTTCTCGAAGGGACTGGGCGCGCCGATCGGCGGCGTGATCGCAGGCAGCCGCGATTTCATCGATGAAGTCTGGCGCTGGAAACAGCGCCTCGGCGGCTCCATGCGCCAGGCCGGCATCTGCGCTGCCGCCTGCATTTACGCGCTCGACCATCATGTCGACCGCCTCGCCGACGATCACGCCAATGCAAGAGCACTGGCGCGCGGGCTGTCGCAGATCGACGGCATCGAGGTGCAAGAGCCCGAAACCAATCTCGTCTTCTTCAAGCCCGATGGTGCGGGTGTCTCCAGCGACAACATGGTCGCCGAACTGGGCAGGCGCGGCGTTCTGCTGGCGATGATGGACGGTCGCATCAGGGCCTGCACACATCTCGATGTGACGGCCGGCATGATCGAGGAAACGGTCAGCCTGGTGCGGGAAATCGTGCGCGGAGCGTAGACCTGTAGCCCGGATGGAGCGCAGCGAAATCCGGGACAGTCTCCCGGATTGCGCTTCGCTCCATCCGGTCTACGAAACCCTACGGCTCACCGTCCCATCGCCTGATAGATCAGCGTCTTCAACTGCAACTGAATCCGCCCGCGCTGCGAAGGCGTCTGCACCATGAAGATCCCGAACATGTCGTCCTCGGGATCGATGAAGAAGAAGGTGCCGGCGACGCCGTCCCAGCGGTATTCGCCTGTGGGCCATGACGTGCCCGGCGGCACCGAGGTGCGCACGGCAAAGCCAAGGCCAAAGCCGCTGTTCGCGCCGGGGTAATAGCGATCATCGCGCGCGATCTTCGTTTCCGGCCCGATGTGATCCTTCGTCATCAAAGCGATCGTCTCCGGCCTCAGATAGCGCCGACCGTCGAAAGTGCCGCCGTTCAACAACATCTGCGCAAACCGCGCATAGTCGCCGATGGTGCCGACCATGCCGGCGCCGCCCGACTCCCATTTGCGCGGCTGCATGGGATCGCTGACCATGGTGGCCGGGCCGAGCGCGCGATCGTCCGGCATTGGCTCGGCGATGCGAGGCCGCTTCGCGGGATCGGCGACGTAGAAGGCGGTCTCGTTCATCCCGAGCGGATCGAGCAGCCGCTCCTTTTCGAATTGGTACAGCGTCTTTCCCGAGATAACCTCGATCACGCGGCCGAGCACATCGGTGGAATGCCCATAATCCCAGAGGGTGCCGGGCTGCTCGGCGAGCGGCAATTTCGCGATCCGCTCGGCGAATTCGGCGTTGGTCCAGTCGCCGTTGAAAAGGTTCGCATCCGCGTAGAGCTTTCGTACCGTGCTGTCGTCGAAGAAGCCATAGGTCAAACCGGAAGTATGGCGCAGCAGATCCTCGATCGTGATCGGACGCTTGAGCGGCTCCAGCGCAAGCGTCGTACTGCCGTTCTCCGCTCGCTGGTCGACGCCGACCTTCATATCCGCGAATGCCGGGATGTATTTCGACACGGGGTCGTCGAGCGCGAGCTTGCCGTCCTCCACCAGCATCATTGCGGCCACCGACGTGATCGGCTTCGACATCGAATAGAGGCGGAAGATGGTATCCGCGCTCATCGAAAACTGAGTGGCGACGTCGCGGACGCCGAAATTCTCGTCATAGACCGGCTTGCCGTGCTGCTGGATCAAGAGGATAGCGCCCGGAATCTTGCCGGTCACGATCTCGTTCTTGATGTAGTCGCTGACGCGCGCGAGCCCCGCGGCGGAAAAGCGGTGCGCGCCGGTGGCCGGAGATTCCGCGCGGGCGCCACATCCGGCGCCGACCAAAAGCGCGAGCGCCGCCACGAGAACGAGGCGGCGCGACAAAGCTTCAGTCCTCCATTGCTTCATAGACCAACTGCTTCAGCGTCCGCTGGATACGTTGCCGCTCGGTCGGCGTCTGCTCCAGGAGCACGAAGAACATATCCTGCTTGCGGTCGATCACGAAATAACAACCGCTGGCGCCGTCCCATTTCAGTTCGCCAAGCGAACCAGGCGGCGGCGGCTTCGCGTTGCCGGGATCGGTCCGAACCGCAAGGCCAAGCCCGAAGCCAAAGCCATCGCCGGGAAAATAGAAGTAGTCCCGCCCGACTCCGGAGCCAGGACCGACATGGTCGGTCGTCATCAGCTTGAAAGTCTCGGGGGTCAGATAGGTCCGGCCCTCGAACGTGCCGCCATTGAGCAGCATCTGCGCAAACCGGGAGAAATCCGCCATGGTGGAGACCATGCCGCCACTGGCAAACTCCATTTTCTTGACAACTGTCGGGTCGTTCTCGCGGCCGACCCGGAAATTGCTGTCATTCGGCATCGGCTGCGCCAAAAGCTTCTGCTTCTCCGGATCGGTGACGAGGAAGCGAGTGTCATTCATGCCGAGCGGATCGAGCAGCTTCTCCCGCTCGATTTCGAGCAGCGGCTTGCCGGACACGATCTCCATGATGCGCGCCAGCACGTCGGTGGAGTGACCATATTGCCAGAGCGCACCCGGCTGATTGTGCAGCGGCAGCTTGGCAATCCGCTCGGCAAATTCGGCAAGATCGAAATCGCCGGCATAGAGATTGGAGGATGCATAGGCCTTGCGCACCAGGCTGTCGCCATAGAAGCCATAGGTGATGCCGGAGGTGTGACGCATCAGGTCGAGCACGGTCATCGGCCGGTCCGGCGGCACCAGTTCGAGCGTCTTGCTGCCGTCCTCGTTCTTCTTCTCGACACCGACCTTCACATTGGCGAAGGACGGGATGTATTTCGCGACCGGATCATCCAGCTTGAACTTGCCCTCCTGGAGGAGCTGCACCGAGACAAAGGCGGTGATCGCCTTCGTCATCGAAAACAGGCGGAAGATCGTCTTGTCGGTGATCGGCGCCTTGCTCACCACGTCCTGCACGCCGAAGGACTGGTGATAGACCGGCTTGCCATGCTGCTGGATCAGGACGATCGCGCCCGGGATCTTACCGGTCGCGACTTCGTTGTCGAAGAACGCTCCGATCTTCGCAAGCTTGTCCTGGTTGAAATGCGCGCCTGCAGGAATATCGAAGGTTCCTTCCGCACCAGCGGCAGGCCATGCAGCAAGCATCAGCGCGCCTGTCGCCAGCACGCGCAGCAACTTAAATGAATTCATTTGGACCCCTCCCGAATTCGGCCGAGAGTGTAGCGGCGGCGCCTCAACCAGCACAAGGGCCGTCAAGACCGGCCAAAGCCTGCTGATGCAGCCGAGCGCTGGCCTCCGAGAAGCAGCAGAAGATCACCCGGTTGACCGCCGGCGCTTGGCTAAGTCCCTCCGCGATCGCCCCGACCGAAATCCCGGCGGCACGGTCGGCGGGGAAGCGATAGACGCCGGTCGAAATGGCGGGAAATGCCAGCGAAGCAAGCCCGTTCGCCTGACAGAGCTCGAGCGCGCGGCGATAGCAGGAGGCGAGCAATCCATCCTCGCCCTGACCGCCGCCGTGCCAGACCGGCCCGACGGCGTGGATGACATGCCGGGCGGGAAGCCGATAACCGTGTGTGATCTTGGCATCGCCGGTTGCGCAGCCGCGCAACGTACGGCACTCGACCAGCAATTCGGGTCCGGCGGCGCGATGGATCGCACCATCGACACCGCCTCCGCCCAGAAGGGACGAATTGGCTGCGTTGACGATGGCGTCAACGCGCAAGGTGGTGATGTCGGCAACGATGACCTCAAGGCGCGCGTTGCCGAGCTGGCGCGCCATCAGGCTCAGGCGGCGGCGCCGACCGGAACGCCCTTATCGGCGAAAAGCTGCTGCAACTCGCCGGCCTGGAACATCTCGCGGATGATGTCGCAGCCGCCGACGAACTCGCCCTTCACATAGAGCTGGGGAATGGTCGGCCAGTTTGAATAGACCTTAATGCCGTCGCGCAGCTCGGCGGACTCCAGCACGTTCAAGCCCTTATAGCCCACGCCGATGTGGTCGAGGATCTGCACCACCTGGCCCGAGAAACCGCACTGCGGAAATTGCGGCGTGCCCTTCATGAACAGCACGACGTCGTTCGACTTCACTTCGTTGTCGATGAATTGTTCGATGCTCATTTTCGTTTCCCTTTGGGGCTCCGCCCCTTGCGGCATTGCTGGTGGGCCGGCTCGACCCGCTTACCCCGCGACTGGATATATATGTAGCCCAAACCGTTGTGCATCCAAAGCAAAATGGCGGTGAGCTGGCATGCATGAGGCCCTTTTCGGGCGGCGGCCGGGCCTCGGGCCCATAGTCTGACGACACTAATATCATGACCGCGAGAGGCTTTTTTCCCGAACGGGAGCCCCTATCTAGGACGGACTCCCCGTCGGGAACCAGTTTGGTATAGCAACGTTCTCTCCTGCATTTCGGAGACACCCGTGACGAAACCAGCATCCGCTGCCGCCACCCTTGCGCCACCCTCCCCATCACGCGCTTCTGATTCCGGTCCCCTGTCCCAGGATCTGGCGGAGGCGTTTCTCGCGGTGCGGGATGAAACCGAACGCCGGGCCGCTCCCCTGTCCGCGGAGGACCAGCTGATCCAGTCCATGCCGGACGCGAGCCCGGCAAAGTGGCACCGCGCCCATACCACCTGGTTCTTCGAGCAGTTTCTGCTCGGGGAGCACCAGGACGGCTACAAGCCCTTCCATCCGGACTACGCCTATCTCTTCAATTCCTATTATGTCAGCGCCGGCCCTCGCCATGCCCGCGCCCAGCGCGGTCACCTGACCCGGCCAAGCGCCGACGAAGTCACCGCCTATCGCCGCCATGTCGACGATGCCGTGGTGAAATTCTTCAAGGCCGCGGGCGAGGAGAAACTGACAAAGCTGGTGCCGCTGGTCGAGGTCGGCCTCAATCATGAACAGCAGCATCAGGAACTGATGTGGACCGACATCCTGCACGCCTTCGCGCAGAACCCGATCCCGCCGGCTTACGATCCGGCATGGCGCTTCCCGGCCTCGCAGCGCGGCGGCGAGGAATGGGTGACGCTGAACGAGGGTATCCACACCATTGGGCATCCAGACGACAGCTTTCATTTCGACAATGAAAAGCCGGCCCATCGCGCCCTGATCGGCCCCGGCAAACTGGCGCGAAATCTTGTGACCAACGCCGACTGGCTCGCCTTCATCAAGGACGGCGGCTATTCGACAGCGACGCTGTGGCTGATGGACGGTTTTGCAACCGTCGAAAAGGAAGGCTGGGAGGCGCCCGGCCACTGGCGCAACGTCGACGGCCAATGGCAGATCGTGACCTTGGGCGGCCTGCAGCCGATCGACCCGGCAGCTCCGGTATCCCACGTCAGTTACTACGAGGCCGACGCCTTCGCCCGCTGGGCCGGCAAACACCTGCCGACCGAGATGGAATGGGAGGTCGCCGCGCGCGCCGGCCAGCTCAACGACGCCTTCGGCATCGTCTGGCAGTGGACCCGCTCCGCCTATTCACCCTATCCGGGCTACCGGGCAATCGAGGGCGCGCTCGGCGAGTACAACGGCAAGTTCATGGTCAATCAATTGGTGCTGCGCGGTTCCTCGCTTGCAACTCCGAGCGGTCACAGCCGTATCACCTATCGCAACTTCTTTTATCCGCACCACCGCTGGCAATTTACGGGATTACGGCTCGCAGATTACGCCTGATCGGTTCTCAAGCATGATCCGGAAAGGCGGATGCCGGTTTTCCGAAACGATCATGCGCAAAAACAACCAAAAATCATAGCGCGCGGGAAGGCGCGTTCAGGAGAGTATCATGAATGTGCATGCCCGCGCTTTAGCCAAGGCCTATGCCTTCGACGAACAGACCGCAGCCTTTGCCGAAGATGTCATCGGACATCTCGCGCAACATCCCAAGCACCTGTCGCCCAAATATTTCTATGACGCGATCGGCTCGGAGCTGTTCGAGCAGATCACGGTGCTGCCGGAATATTACCCGACCCGCACCGAACTCGGCATCTTGCGCGATCGCGGGGCCGAGATCGCCGCGATCATCCCTGCGGGCGCGGCGCTGGTCGAGTTCGGCGCGGGCGCGACCACCAAGGTGCGCCTGTTGCTCGAGCACTGCGAATTCAGCGCCTACGTGCCCGTCGACATCTCCGGCGATTTCCTGAACGCGCAAGCGGAAGGCCTGCGCAAGGACTTTCCCGGCCTCCGCGTCTATCCGGTCGCGGCCGATTTCACCGCCCCGTTCACGCTGCCGGCCGAGATCGCTGAGATGCCGAAAGTCGGCTTCTTCCCGGGATCGACGATCGGCAATTTCGAGCCGCAGGAAGCCACCGATCTCCTGCGCACCGCGCGTGAAATCTTAGGTGCGGGCGCGCAGATGATCATCGGCGTCGACCTCGAGAAGGACGAGCGCGTGCTGTACAACGCCTATAATGATTCAGCCGGTGTCACCGCGCGCTTCAATCTGAATGTGCTGGTGCGCATCAACCGCGAGCTCGGCGGCAATTTCGATCTCTCCGCCTTCTCCCATCGCTCGATCTACAACCGCGACCGCCACCGGATCGAGATGCACCTGATCAGCCGCAAGGCACAGAGCGTACGGGTCCTCGGCAACACCTTTTCATTCCGTCCCGGCGAGAGCATTCACACCGAGAACAGCTACAAATATTCGCTGGAGCGCTTCACGGAGCTGGCCCGAAGCTCGGGCTGGACCGTCCGGCAGTCCTGGACCGACGCGGCAAAGATGTTCTCGGTTCACGCGCTGGTGGCTTCGGAATGAGATTCCGAAGCCGAGCGCAGCGACACGGATTCCCATACCGCGACCGCGATCAGGATTGCAGTCGTAAGGAGCGAGAGCCATAGCGGCGACAGCTCGCTTGCGAACCAGCTCAGCGCGAGCAGCGCGACGATGCCGACGATGTGGGAGAGCTGCAGGAAGCCCCTGATCGAGAGCTTGAACAGGATCGTCCCGACCAGGAACAGAAGCGGGCCGCCGATCGTGCTCAAGATCGTCTTGAGATCGGAATGGCCGCCGGGATGCTTCAGCACCAGCTCGTCCGACACCGCCGTCAGGATGATGCCGGCGACGATCGGCATGTGCAGATAGGTGTAGGCGAGGCGCGCCAATTTCCCTGATTCGGCCGATGTCGAAATCAGTTCGGAACCGGCCTCGGCGCCTTTGTGGAAATAGATCCACCACATCGCGATGCTGCCGACCAGCGAGGACACGAAGGCCAGCACGATCTCGGTGGTCCAGCTCAGCTCGGCAAAGGTCGCGCCGTTGACGACAACAGCCTCGCCGAGCGCGATGATGATGAAAAGGGCGCAGCGCTCGGCCATATGGCCGCCTTCGACCGCCCAAGCTTCGAGCGAGGACGGCCCCAACCCCGGAATCCAGAACCGCGCCGCCGGCGAGACATATTCGATCACGACCGCGATGATCCACAGCCATAGCCTGGACTCACCCTCGGCAAGGCCGCCGAGGATCCAGAACACGGCAGACGTGGAGAGCCAGGCCAGGATGCGGATGGCATTGTGGCGCACCGCCGTCCAGTGACGCGGCGTGGAGACGAACCAGAACGCGGTACGCCCGACCTGCATCACCACATAGGCGATGGCGAACCACAGGCCGCGGCCTTCAAAGGCCGTCGGGATCGTGGTCGACAGCACGAGGCCGCCGAGCATCATCAGGAACAAGAGAATGCGGACCGGCGTCAGCTCCGGATTGAGCCAGTTGGTCACCCAGGCCGTGAAGACCCAGACCCACCAGACCGCGAGGAACAGCAGCGTGACCTGGACCGCGCCGATTGGCGTGAAATGATGGAGCAGCGTGTGCGAGATCTGCGTGACCGCGAACACGAACACCAGATCGTAGAACAGCTCGGCATAGGTGACGCGGCTATGCTGATGTGGCGCGACGACGCGAAACATCGCGCCGCGTCGATTCTCCGCAGCCATCGGTGCCCCCTTGCGAGATGATCAGGCCTCGGGCCCGCCAGGCACCCCGGTCTGCAGCGCCAATGCGTGCAGTATGCCGCCCATCTGTCCCTTGAGCGACTGGTAAACGATCTGGTGCTGCTGGACACGGGACTTGCCGCGGAAGGATTCCGAGATCACCGTTGCCGCGTAATGGTCGCCGTCACCGGCCAGGTCGCGGATCGTCACCACGGCATCGGGAATGGCTGCCTTGATCATGGATTCGATATCGCGGGCGTCCATCGGCATCCCAGTACACCTCCATTTCGACGTTCAAATCGCGGCCGACACGGCCGGCCACGCGGAGCAAAACCTAGCGCTTGCGCTCTTCTAGGTCATCCTATCAGGCACTATATACCGCTTCCAATCGTTTTAGCTGCATCATTCGGTCACAACGAACTGACCAAAAAAGGCGCAGAATCATGAAACTCCCAGGTCCCGACCATCCGATCACGATTACCCCCAACCCCAAGCGCATCCGCGTCCGGGCGGGGGATATCGTCATCGCCGACTCCACCCATGCGCTGACCCTGAAGGAAGCGAGCTATCCCGCCGTGCAATACATCCCGCGGGACGATGCCAACATGGCCCTGCTCTCCCGGACCGAGCGCACCACGCATTGCCCCTACAAGGGCGATGCAAACTATTTCAGCATCAATGCCAACGGCAAGACGCTCGAAAATTCGATCTGGACCTATGAGACGCCCTTCCCGGCGATGACGGAGATCGCGGGACACCTGGCGTTCTATCCGGACAAAGTCACGATCGAGGAAGTGGCGTAGAGCGAAAGTGATTGCTTGCCCTGGTACTGAGACGTGGATGCCCGGGACAGGCCCGGGCATGAGGATGCGGCTACGCTCTGAATATCGTGAGCCCGAGTATCAGGAGTACCAGGAAGATCACGACGAAAATATAGAACAATACCCGCGCGATATCGGCGGAGGCTGCCGATATGCCGGTGAAGCCGAGCAAGCCGGCAATAATCGACACCACAAGAAAAATCAGCGCCCATTTAAGTAACGTCATCGCCCTCTTCTCCAGCTTCTTCGCGGGAGTAACCTCAGGCGATAGCGCGAGTTCCACAGCGATGGGCGGCGAATCGCTCGCCGCCCGCTTCGCCCTGCTGGTTTTCCCTATCGTCCCATGCGTCCGGGAGAACCAGGCGTCACGATGTCATCGTCCGGCATGCCGTTCGGCGACAGGCCGGTCCCCGTTGTGCCCGGCGACGTATAGGGCGTGCTTGGCTGGTTGAGGGTTGGATTGGGCGTGGTGGACGTTCCGCCGGTGCCCATTCCGGTCGTGGAGCTTGATTGTCCGCCGGGCGCCGACGAAATTCCCGCCGATCCCGGATTGGTCGGCACAGCCGCCGGCGGTGGCGCACTGCCAACGCCAGACGAAGCACCGGCCTGCGCTCTCCCGGCGCCGATGCCGCCACCTGACGCTTGCGCGAAGGCGGCTGATGACGCCGTCATCAATGACATCGCGATGACGGCCGATAGATGCAATTTGTGTCGCATGGTAATTCTCCGTATGGCATGCGGCCGCACCAACGTCCGCTGAATCGCGTCGTTCCGTTGCTCACGCAAGCGCGAGATCACATCGACGTTTTCGGCAGCTAATGATTGGGCCTTGCCCAATCCGGTTCCGGGTTGCAACATCACAACCGATCACCTCTCAGAGGGGGCGCCTATGAGCTCGATCTCCCACACCATGGCGACGGCGGAGGCTCACGCAGCACCGAAAGTAAAAGCGCGTAACGCCGCGCTCGATCGCGCCCGAACTTTCCTGACGCTGGTCGTGCTGTTGCACCACTCTGTGATTCCCTACACGCATTTCGGACACACCGATCCAAAATCGTGGATCGGCTTCGACATGGTCGTGCTCGCCACTGACAGCTTCTTCATGGCGATGTTCTTCTTCCTGTCGGGACTGTTCGTGTGGCCGGGGCTGGCTCGGAAAGGACCACTGCAATATCTGCTCGATCGCCTGGTTCGACTTGGCCTGCCCTTCGTGGTCTGCGCGTTCACGCTCATCCCGCTGGCCTATTACCCCATCGCGCTGCGCCAAACTCCGGATCTGAGCTTTTCCGAGTTCTGGTGGAAAACCATCACCGTGGGGCCATGGCCGAGCGGCCCGATCTGGTTTCTCTGGATCTTGCTCGCCTTCGACCTCGTCGCGAGCGCGGCATATAAGCTGTCACCCAAAGTCATCGATCCGATCAATCGCCTGTCGCTCAAGGGGCATGAGCAGGCCACCCTGTTCTTCGTGGTCATGCTCGCGGTCACCGCCGTGCTCTACATTCCGGGACGCGTTCACTTTGGGGCAGGGAGCTGGTTCGAGTTCGGACCGTTCTCGGTCCAGCACGGCCGCGTGCTGCTCTATGCGACCTACTTCTTTTTTGGCGCAGGCATAGGCGCCATGTATCTGGATCGCGGTCTGCTGGCTGCAGACGGCCGGCTTGCAAAGAGTAGCTGGGGTTGGGCGGTCGCGGCGCTGGTTCCGTATTGCCTGATGTGGGTGCTGATCTACATCAAGCGCGAAATCCTCGGAAATCCGGTACGGCTGCCGGACTGGTATGAGGCGACCTACGGTCTCTTCTTCGCTTGCTTCAGCGTCGCCATCATGTTCGTGATCCTGGCTTACTTCCTGCGATTCAAGCAATCCGGCTGGAGCATCCTCGATCCGATGCAGCCTGATGCCTATGGCATGTTCCTGGTGCACTATCCGATCGTGCTCTGGCTGCAATATTGGATGTTCGATTTCAATTGGCCGGCGATCGTGAAGGCGGCCATCGCGTTTGTGCTGACGGTGCTGCTGAGCTGGGCGGCGACAGCGGCGCTGCGGAAGATTCCAGGCGCGACCCACGTGCTGTGAAGGCCCTCGTCTTCTCCGCCGTCATGGCGAGGAGCGACAGCGACGAAGCAATCCATGCCTCCGCAAGTGGCGACATGGATTGCTTCGCTTTGCTCGCAATGACGAGGGAGCCCGAGCGACTACGCCGCCTTGCCGCTCATATAGGCCGGCAACCAGCGCTCGAACGCCTCGTTCAGCGTCGTGATCGCCACCGGCGTTTCGCCCACGATTGAGATCGCGTCGCCGCCGGTGGTGCCGATGCGCGCGCAGGGCATCCCGCACCCCCGCATCTTCGCAAGCACACGGCCGGCGTCCGCCTCGGGTACGGTGACGATGTAGCGCGCCTGATCCTCGCCGAACCAGTAGGCATGCGGCACCAGCGCCGTCGGCGCCGCGAGCAGTCGCGCGCCGATGCCGCTTGCGATCGCCATCTCGGCGAGCGCGATCAACAGCCCGCCGTCGGAGATGTCATGCACCGCGGTCGCCGTGCCAGCGTGGATCATGCCGCGCACGACATCGCCGTTCCGCTTCTCGGCGGCGAGATCGACCGGCGGCGGCGCGCCTTCCTCGCGGCCGCAGATGTCGCGCAGATAAGCGGACTGGCCGAGCCAGCCATGGGTCTCGCCGATCAGGAGGATCGCCTCGCCTTCCGCCTTGAACGCGAGCGTCGCGGACTTGGTGAAATCGTCGAGCATGCCGACGCCGCCGATCGAGGGCGTCGGCAGAATGGCGCGGCCGTTGGTCTCGTTGTAGAGCGAGACGTTGCCGGAAACGACCGGGAAGTCCAGCGCGCGGCAGGCTTCCGAAATGCCCTGCAGGCAGCCGACGAACTGGCCCATGATCTCGGGCCGCTCAGGATTGCCGAAATTGAGATTGTCGGTGATCGCGAGCGGCTTGCCCCCGACCGCGGTGATGTTGCGCCAGGCTTCGGCCACTGCCTGCTTGCCGCCTTGATAAGGATCGGCCTCGCAATAGCGCGGCGTCACGTCGACGGTCATCGCCAGCCCCTTCGGCCCATCCTGCACGCGGACCACAGCCGCATCGCCGCCGGGGCGCTGCACGGTGTTGCCCAGGATGACGTGATCGTACTGCTCCCAGACCCAGCGCTTCGAGCAGAGATCGGGCGCGCCGATCAGCTTCTCCAGCGCCTGCGGAATGCCAAGCGGCGCCTCGACATCGCGCGCATGGATCACCGGCTGCGCGGCGGAAGCCGTGTGCGGGCGATCATAGAGCGGCGCCTCGTCGCCGAGTTCCTTGATCGGCAGATCGGCCATGACGTCGCCGCCGTGCTTGACCACGAAACGCTTGGTTGGCGTGGTGTAGCCGACCACAGCGAAATCCAGGCCCCATTTGCGGAAGATCGCCTCGGCTTCTTGCTCCTTCTCGGGCTTGAGCACCATGAGCATGCGCTCCTGGCTCTCCGAGAGCATCATCTCGTAGGCGCTCATGCCGGTCTCGCGGGTCGGCACCGCGTCGAGATCGAGGTCGACGCCGAGATCGCCCTTGGCGCCCATCTCGACCGCCGAGCAGGTGAGCCCCGCCGCGCCCATGTCCTGGATCGCGATCACGCAGCCCTTTTCCATGATCTCGAGGCAGGCCTCGAGCAACAGCTTCTCCGCGAAGGGATCGCCGACCTGCACGGTCGGCCGCTTCTCCTCGGAATTGTCGTCGAATTCGGCCGAGGCCATCGAGGCGCCATGAATGCCGTCGCGCCCGGTCTTCGAGCCCAGATAGACGATCGGCATGTTCACGCCGGAGGCGGCCGCGTAGAAGATCTTGTCGGCGTCGGCGAGACCGACCGCCATCGCGTTGACCAGGATGTTGCCGTCATAGCGGGTATGGAAGCGGACTTGCCCGCCGACCGTCGGCACGCCGAAGGAATTGCCGTAGCCGCCGACGCCGGCGACCACGCCGGAGACGAGATGCCGGGTCTTCGGATGCTCGGGCGCGCCGAAACTCAGCGCATTGAGGCAGGCGATGGGGCGCGCGCCCATCGTGAACACGTCGCGTAAAATGCCGCCGACGCCGGTGGTCGCGCCCTGATAGGGCTCGATATAGCTCGGGTGGTTGTGGCTCTCCATCTTGAAGACCACGGCCTGGCCGTCGCCGATGTCGATCACGCCGGCATTCTCGCCCGGCCCCTGGATCACCCAGGGCGCTTTCGTGGGCAGTCCGCGCAGGTGGATGCGCGAGGACTTGTACGAGCAGTGCTCGTTCCACATCGCCGAGAAGATTCCGAGCTCGGTGAAGCTCGGCACCCGCCCGATCAATTTCAGGATGCGCTCATACTCGTCCGGCTTGAGCCCGTGGGCGGCGACAAGTTCGGGGGTGATCTGGGGCTCGTTCATGGGTCCCTTATTAGGTAGATCGGCGGTGCGGGCAAAGGCCTTTTATGGCGCTTTTCCGCCCTGTCCAGAGCTTTGCGGCGGTGGCCGCGGGCTTTGCGGCCGGCCGCGGGCTTGCGAATTTGCAGAAACGGACAGGATCGGATTTAAGGACCGGAACTCAATTTTGAAAGCCCGCGAGCGTGAACGACCTTTCCAAGACCGCATTCCTCCGCCGCCCGGACCTGCATGTCGCGACCGAGGGCGAATTCAAGGGCTGGCGCACCTGGATCCGGGACAGCTTCGAGAGCCATGTCGGCCC
This sequence comes from Bradyrhizobium sp. LeoA1Lang, assembly GCF_055413685.1. NCBI lineage: Bacteria > Pseudomonadati > Pseudomonadota > Alphaproteobacteria > Hyphomicrobiales > Nitrobacteraceae > Bradyrhizobium > Bradyrhizobium sp. LeoA1Lang. The sequence continues at coordinate 153,087 of NZ_JBVAPG010000002.1, forward strand.
ATTCTGGCACCGGATGGATGAGAACGGCCGCGTGCAGTGCGCCTTCCGGGTGGAGAAGAAGCACCTCAACGGGATGCGCAACGTCCATGGCGGCTGCTTCATGGCCTTTGCGGATTACTGCCTGTTCGCGATCGCCTCGGCCGAATTGGAAGGCCCGGGTGTGACGGTGGCATTCTCGTGCGAATTCCTCGACGCGGCCCGCGAGGGCGAGCTGGTCGAATGCACGGGCGAAGTGACCCGCGCCGGCGGCTCGCTGATCTTCCTGCGCGGCATGCTGAAAGCGGGTGAGCGCTCGCTATTCACCTTCTCCGGGACGATCAAGCGGGTGAAGCTGAAGGCGCCGCCTGAGGCCAGCGCATAGCTCCCCACCTTTCCTTTTTGCGTGCCCAGGCTAAGACTGGCTCCAGCGCGCCAATGCGCCGGGAGCAACAGGTGCCGAAGAGCACATCAAGGACGGGTAGCGTGACGGCTGCCGTGGAAACGCCTGCGCTGTCAGCCCTGGAGCGGCCGCACCATCGCTGGCAGGATTATGCGTTGCTGCTCGCGCTCGCCTGCTGCTGGAGTTCGACTTATCCCTTGACCAAGATCGGTCTCGGCTCGATCCCGCCGGTCACCTTCATCTCGGCCCGCTCCCTGATTGCGGCGCTGTTTCTGCTGGTGATCCTGCGCATCCGCGGCCTTCGCATTCCGACCGACGCCAAGGCGTGGAAGCTGTTCGCCTTCCAGCAGACCATCAACTCAACGATCCCGTTCCTTGTCATCACCTGGGCGCAGCAATACGTGGCGGCAGCGCCCACCGTGGTGCTGGCCTCGACCACGCCGATTTTCGCCTTCCTGATCACCTGGGCCATCACGCGGCATGAGCCGGCCACGCTGTTGAAACTCACTGGGGCGATCCTCGGCCTTGCCGGCACCGCCGTCATCATCGGCCTCGATGCGCTCAGCGGCCTCGGCAGCGAGATCTTTGCCGAGATGGCGATCCTGCTCGCCACCATCTCGTTTGCGTGCGCCACGATCTTCGGCCTGCGCCTGTCCGATTACGACCCGATGGTGGTTGCCGCCGGCTCGCTGTTGTTCGGCGGCCTCATACTGCTGCCGGCCGCCATCATCGTCGAACATCCCTGGACCCTGCATCCGACGCCGCAAGCGCTCGCTGCCGTCAGCACCATGGGCATCTTCTCCAGCGCAATCGGCCTGATGCTGTTCTACATGTGCCTCGCCCGGCTCGGCACGCTAACCACCAATGCCCAAGGCTATCTGCGCATCCCGATCGGCGTCGGCCTGTCGGTGGTGCTGCTCGGCGAAGCCGTACCCTCGAACCTCGCCGTCGGGCTTGTGCTCGTCATGGCAGGGGTCGCAGCGATGACCGTTCCGGGTGACCGCTACAAGCTCGCCCTGAACTGGCTGCGGGCGCGGCTGACGGGCGCGTAGAGTGGGCAAAGCGCAGCGTGCCCACCATCTAACGGTGTGCTCGCAATGGTGGGCACGCTTTCGCTTTGCCCACCCTACAACTTCGCCGCGAGTTCTGATTCAAATTTCAAACAGCTCTCCGCTGTCATCGTCCGGCTTGACCGGACGATCCAGTATCCCAGAGGCGGTCGTGCTTGAGCCGAGAAGCCCCCGGATACTGGATGCCCCGCCTTCGCGGGGCATGACGGTGGAGTATGAGGAAGCAACAGTTCGCATTCTCGCGGCATGATTTGCCCGAGGTTTGCATCTCGTTCCACCCTCTCATTGAACAGAGGGCGCAGGGAAAGCCGGGTGCTGGTTGCACCCGTGGGTCCCGTGCAACAAAAAGCACGGGAGTAGGACCACAGGTTCAACCGAAGCATTCCGGCTTTCCCTGCGCGATGGTGTTACGGCTTACTTCGTGCTCTCCCCGGTGACCGGGCTTTTTTGCCACCGTCGCTCTGCTCAACGAGCAAAACTTAGCGCCAGCGTCGGGGCGCCAGGACCACACGACTTCGCCGTCCGCTGATGTCACGCTCGTCAGTCGTGACACCCGCGTCCACCGCATCTCACCGCAACGTTCGTGACGATCGCGAGCCGCCCCTCATTCGGGTGAGACGCGCGGAGTTAAATCACTGATTTGCCCGACGGCGAAAGCGGAATGTTTTTCGCGCGGGGGCTGGACGGGGCAAATCACGTTGATTGGCTTAAGGAAAATCGCGCGAATGATACGATGCCGTCGTGCCCGTCTTCGCTATCGCTTCGCCGGACTGACATTAGAGTGCCCGGCGAGGCCTCGGCGTAGCCGGGTCCCGGGCATCCACGTCCCTTGCCTCCGTGCACGAGAGAGAACGTGGATGGCCGGGACAAGCCCGGCCATGACGGAGGAGAGGGTTGCGCAATGTGTCCTCCAGTCATTCCGGGGCATCGCGAAGCGATGAGCCCGGAATCCATTTCTCCGCTTGCGCAAGTGGACGAATGGATTCCGGGGCGCGCCCCGGAACGACGGCGGAGTTTGAGGCTCGGGAAGTGGTGGGTTACGCTTCGCTAGTTAGCTAATCCGCCTTACGATTCTGCGAACTCGGCTGACGGGCGCGTGGTCCAGCCACGCCTTTTCACGCGGAGAGCTGCTTCTCGGCGATCGCGAGCCACTCGGACTGGGCGTTGCGCAGATATTTCGGCGCGCGCCGCATCTGGATCAGCAGCTCGTTGAAGACGACGCGCGCCTCGGCGGTACGGCCGGCCGTGCGCAGCAGCAGGCCGTAGCGGACCCGCGCCTCCGCGCCAGGGAAGTAGGCCGAGACCGCATGATATTCGTCGAGCGCTTCGTCGATCCGCCCTATTTCGGCAAGCGCGCGGGCATAGAGCAGATGGCCCTCGGCGGATTCGAAATCCGGCCATTGCTGCTTCAATTCGTCGAGCGTAGCCAGCGCGTCGGCCGGCCGATTGCAGGCGAATTGCGCCTGCGCTTTGCCCAGAGCGAAGGCGGGATCGTGGCCCATCGGCAGCTTGAGGATGTCGTCGTAGTGGCGCTCGGCTTCCTCGAACCGCCCGATTTTCGCGCACTCTGCGGCTAGCGCTGCACGGTTTGCGACGGTGTCCGTCACAGCCAATCGATCGGACAGTTCGCGATATTTCTTTTCCGGGTCGACACGATTGGCAATGCGCTGACGCGCCCGCCGCGCGTCCGGCCCCTGATACCATTCCGGTATCAGCTCAACCACGATGTAGGCCAGCGCGCCAATCAGCGGTACCATGAGAATGATGAACGCCCAGGGCTGCAAACGGCCAGTACGCGAGGCGTGATAGATCAGCGAGATATCGAGCAGCAAAATAACCAATGCAACAGGCATGGCGACTTCCGGGATAAATGAACGGATCGTCTCAAATCGCCTGACTGATAGACCGGCAGGCCCGACCAGACAATCCCCGGTTGTCGCTTCTGCGCTTTCAATGTGAAGGACTGATAGCTCGACGGGGAGAAAAAGGCGAAGTCCCACACGTGCCTGAAGCCTGTACTTTGGGGATGTATCGAAGTCCCGCCAGAGGGCCTCGATTATTGAACCGCGCTATTGCAGGCTGACCAAGGTCAGATCGACGAACCACGACTGCGGTGAGACGAACCCCTTGACCTTCGGGCTCATCGCACGCGGGTTGAGATCGTGCACGATGTAGAGCCACGGAGGGTTGTCGACGAGCCGTTCATGCGCCTTGCGATAGGCAGCTGCGATCACCTTGGGATCGGTGGCCTCGGAGATCGTCTTGAGCGCATCGTCGAATTCAGAGTCCTTCCACTGCTCGAAATTGAACCCGTTCGGTGAAAAATTCTCGGACGAAAAGTAGCGCGCCATGATCCCGGCATCGGAGGAAGGCGACGAGATATTGAGCCCCATCGCCCCCTGTAGCGTGGGGCTATCCGGCGTCGCCCGCGCGGCGGTCAACAGAACCTGCCATTCGATCACATCGAAGGCCACGTTCACACCGCACGCCTCTTTCAGGTTTTGCTGCAGGAATTCGTTCATCGGCAAAGGCAGCATCTGGCCCAGGCCGTGTGAAAACTGTGCCTCTGCTATTATTCTCCAGTGAATCGGCGGGGGACGAGCGATGGCGGGATTCGTAGAGGGGGTTGATCGCGGACAGAGCACGTTGTTCCCTGCACTGCTCGACGATTACGTGGCCGAGGACAATCCGGTGCGTGCGGTTGATGTGTTCGTCGACGGGCTCGATCTGGATAAGCTCGGCTTCGTTGGCGTCCAGCCACACGACACGGGGCGCCCCGGTTACCATCCCGGCATGATGCTCAAGCTCTACATCTATGGCTACCTCAATCGCGTGCCGTCGAGCCGACGCTTGGAGCGGGAATGCCAGCGCAATATCGAGATGATCTGGCTGACCGGGCAGTTGGCGCCGGACTTCAAGACCATCGCGGACTTCCGCAAGGACAATAGCAAGGCCATTCGTGAGGTCTGTCGCGAGTTCGTCGCGCTGTGCCGCAAGCTTGATCTGTTCAGTGCAGCAAGCGTCGCCATTGACGGATCAAAGTTCAAGGCTGTCAATGCGCGGGACAAGAACTTCACCGAGGCCAAGATGAAGAGGCGCCTGGAGCGGATCGACGAGAGCATCGCCCGCTATCTCTCGCAGCTCGAGACCGCCGATCGGCACGGCGACGCGGTGCCAGAGGCGAAGGTTGAGCGGTTGAAGGGCAAGATCGAGAAGCTCAAGGAGGAGATCGTTCGGCTCAACGCGATCAATGCGGAGATGATGAAGAGCGAGGACAAGCAGATCTCGCTGACCGATC
>NZ_JBVAPG010000300.1:0-5045 GCF_055413685.1 Bradyrhizobium sp. LeoA1Lang
GCGATCTTTGCCTTCAGTGCCGCGTCGATCTTGCGTCTCGTCTTTGTCGTCATCATGCGCTCCGTCTATCAAACGGAGCAGCCCCTTCCAACTAAGCACGTGGTCCCACAATCGGGGTCCATTTCAGGCAGCCGGTCGTTGATTCCGGCGAGCTGGACCGATTGGAAGGTGGAGCGACTTCTCCGAGGCTCTGGCGGCGCTGCTCGGCAAGGATGCTGCCGAGTTGTCGGCATCGGCCGTCTGAAGGACGGTTGGCTCGACGAACACACCGCGTGGCAGAGGCGCGATCTGTCGGCCAAGCGCTACGTCTACATCTGGGCTGATGGCATCCATCTCCAAGCACGCCTCGAAGACGAAAGCAGTGCATCCCGGTGCTGATCGGCGCGACGCCGGAAGGCCGCAAGGAACTGGTCGGCTTCACCGATGGCGCCAGCGAGAGCGCGCACGACTGGCGCGATCTGCTGCTCGACCTGAAGCGGCGCGGGCTCGACGTGCCGCCGCGGCTCGCCATCGCCGATGGCGCGCTCGGGTTCTGGAAGGCCGCCGGTGAGGTCTGGCCACTGAGAGATCAACCGGACGCTGCGGCAGATCTCCTTTGGCGCAAGAGCTCACAAATACTCCTTCATAGCGACTGCTTATTAGCTTCGGGATAAGAGAATGTGTATAGGTCTACGGCAGCCTGGCGGCGATGAACATCTAATCAATGGTGAGTGATCGTGGATTCTAGGAATGTCGGGTTTTTCAATACCAACCGTTCGATGGATGAGTACTACGCAACGGAGAACTTGCCCGCAGAGCAAACGAGCATTGAGCAGGGACTGAGCGGCTTGCAGCTCAGTGACCCGGACGAGAGCGAACGCAACGGTAGTTCGTTCGATTCCGATTCCGCAGATCGACGGCGTGGCAGCTTCAGCAGCGGGCGCCATAGCGTCGACATGTCGCAAAGTTCAAGCGACTATTCAGCCAATGTGCTGCGATCCAGCCTTCGAGACAACGAGTATGGCAGCATGCGGTACTCGACGTCTAGGAATTCCACTTCCGCCGCGCATGGTAGACCGTCATTGCTGTCGCGGGCTACCTCAAAGCTGCGGGCGATTGGACTGAAAAGCAAAACAAAAGCGTCCGCCGCCTGCGACGAGCAAGTTATCGTCTCGACCCAGCTTCACATCTATGCTGCCAGGACGCCTGCAACAGACATCAGGTACGAGGACGCGGAGCTTATCAAAGAAAGTGTTGCCAACGGGTACCCGACAGAGCATGCAAGCCGCCTTCGACGTCTCTCTCGCGCGTTGGCTGAAAACGATCAGCCGCCATTCGCCGGTCGGCTTCACGACTTGGCGTTAGATGAGGTAGCCCGCACGCTTCATCATTCAGTGCTCAGCGCACTGAATGCACTCCGCGCCATGAAGGGAGTACCTGCACCCCCCCCCCGTCGCAAGGATCCCTCAGCGGGCCTCAAGAGCGAGGACGCCGAGCTTATCAAAGAAAGTGTTGCCAACGGGTACCCGCCACAGTATGCAAGCTGGCTTCGAATTCTCTCTCGCGTGTTGGCTGAAAACGATCAGCCGCCATTCGCCGCTCGGCTTCACGACTTGGCGTTAGATGAGGTAGGCAGGACGATTAATTCCTCAGTGATCACCGCACTGAGGATACTCCGCGACATGAAGGGAATAGTTGTAGCACCTCACTATAGCCAAGATGAAGATCTCATTCAGCGCTTCGTTAAGGCCTATGAAGATGGCCTCGCGAAGGAGCTCGCTGCGGACACCGCACGTAGGTATTCAAACGCTCTTCGCGAGCTTTCTCGTTGGTGCTTTGCTGAAAACCGAGGAGCAATTGCTGATCGCCTTACCGACCGGTCCTTCTTGATCGAGGCCAAGGCGCTGGGCGAGGAGCGGGGTGGGTCACGCCTGTACACACCAGCGCTTAAGGCGCTCCATCGATTCGCGAGTCGGCCCGACGTTACCTCGCTGGTTGATTTGCCGCGCTCACCGGAGGAGCAGCAGCAGGTTGATCTTTCGCGGCAGGGCCGCAGCAGATTATCGCTTGGCCCAGAGCAGTGGCTGGGTGACGAGCATATCCATAGGGACTACGAGCTCCTCGAGGAGGAGCTACGGCAGAACGCGCCAAATCTTGCCGACCGTACGCGCCTTGTGGATCCTCTCATCGCCAATTATAGTCTGCGCCTGGGGTGGAACATGGAGGTCGCGTTCCAGCGCATCGTCAATGATAGACGGACCGGCAACGACACGGCCGACTTCCTGTTCCTGCCAGTGAGCGATGCCTCCGCTACCGATCCTGCTCGCCGCGGCAGCCATTGGTCACTGCTGTTCGTTGATCGCCGCGATCGGTCAAATCCGGTTGCCTTTCATTACGACTCCCTGGAAGGATACCACCGCGAGGCTGCAGAAACCATCGCACGAAATCTGGGCGCTTATCTTGTGTCGCCTGAGATGGCGCAGCAGCGCAACGGCTATGATTGCGGTGTCTACGTGGTGGACGGCACGCGGGAGCTGGTCGGACGATTGGCGCAAGGGCAGTGGCCAGCCGTGGTCGACCTCAACAATCTCGTCGCCGATCGGCGGCAACTTCAACGACGATTGCGCACCGCTCCCGGAGATTCGCGAGCAAATGATCCGGCGGACCGAGCGGGCCCTCCAACACGAAGTGTCCATTCGCAGGGGGGGGACCGAGCTGGCCAGCGTGCTAGCTGGAATACGGCCGAGCTTTGGCAAGCCGCGGGGCTCGAGTTCCCTGATCTGGGTGATTCGCCAGCGCAAAGCGTCAACCAGCCAAGCTCAGCATCATGGGAGCAAAGCGCTGCGGCGCCGGTCTTCGGCGGCATACCGTATATGCCGCCTCCGGTGCCGGACTTGAGCGAATATGTCGGTCCGGGCTGGATCCACGGCAACCAGTGGGCGCCGGAGGATCTCATGCGCGGGATGCACTGGAATGGCGTGCTGCCGAGCGCGGACCGCCCCATGACCAACATCATGATCGCCGGGGTTCCCTATACAGCCCAGCTAGGACCATCGAACAAGCAAAGCGATATTTACGTCTACCTGAATGAGTAAACGCTCGGTCAGCAGAGTTCTAGACCCTATGTTCGCTCTCTGAGGTGACGGGCGGCCCGCCCGTGCTCTAATTGCGGGGAATCTCGACCAGCGACTTCCAAGAGGCGCTTTCGGCCTTGCTCGGCAAGGACGCGCCGAACTTGTCGCCGCCGGTCATCGCTGGCCTGAAGAAGGACTGGCAGGGCGAATACGAACGTTGGCAAAAGCGCGACCTGTCGGCGCGGCGCTACGTTTATATCTGGGCGGATGGCGTCTATCTGCAGGCTCGCATGGAAGACCATGCCGAATGCATCCTGGTGTTGATAGGCGCCACGCCTGAAGGAAAGAAGGAATTGATCGGCTTCCAGGTCGGGGTACGCGAGAGCGCACAAAGTTGGCGAGAATTGCTGATCGATCTGCGCAAGCGCGGCTTGCAGATCGGGCCTCAGCTTGCTGTCGGCGACGGCGCTCTCGGCTTCTGGCGGGCGCTCGATGAACTCTTCCCCGGCACGCAACATCAGCGATGTTGGCTGCACAAGGTGAACAACGTGCTCGACAAGGTCGCCAAGTCCGTGCAGCCGGCAATAAAGAGTGATCTGCGTGACATCTACCTGGCGCCGAACCGGGCGGCCGCTGAAACAGCGATTGATATCTTTGTCGAGAAGTACGGCGTCAAATACAAGCCGGCCGTTGAATGCCTGATCAAGGATCGCTCGGCTATGTTGGCGTTTTATGACTTCCCTGCCGAGCACTGGTCGCATCTGCGCACGTCGAATCCAATCGAGAGCGTCTTTGCCACGGTCAGGCACCGGACTGTGCGAACGAAGGGAGCGTTATCGCCACACACAGCAAAGTTGATGGTCTTCAAGCTCGTCGGCGCCGTATCGAAAACCTGGCGACGGTTGAAGGGCACAAATCAGTTGCCGAAGGTGATATCCGGGGTAAAGTTTGCGGACGGAATCGAAGTCATCGGTGTGCGGTCGTGAGCCGCTCGTCAGCGACGTTCAAGCTGATCAGCACGACCCAGTTCCCTTCCGGGCGTGCCGGGAACCGCTTGCATTCGCCGCAGCAGCGCGGCGATCGTTTGAGCGATCTGGGTTTGCGTCGCGGTCGACAGATTCGGCCACAGGCGCGGAATGTCGGCCGTCGGACGGCCAGGTGGATTTGCCAACGTTGGCAGGGGTCGATACGCAACGCGACCTGGGAGCGGTCGGTGGGTCATCGCGAATCACCTTCTCGTCGAGAAGCCTCAGACTCGCGCTCAAATGTTGCATCAATGGGATCAGCGTACGTGCACTGATGCGCGGCAGATCGGCGGCGTTCGGGTGGGCATCGGCCTTCCTCGTTCACTGACGAGGCAGTTCCTAGCATTACAGTTGTAATTTTTTCTTGAGATGGGCTTTGCGCGCAGTTGCCTGATGAGCCCTGCGCCAGAACGACCATGCGAGGACGCGGGCGTGCAGGATGCGCCGCTGGGCGAGCTTCATGGCGATGCGGCGGATTTCCTGGATCGACCAGCGGATCAAGAACGATGCGTCGGTCGCGGCCGCGGTCGCGTTTTTTTGAGCAAGGGCCCGGTGTTGGCCCGATGACGGATGACGGCCATCATGGCGAAGGCAAGCATGACGAGTGAGACATGGCGATGCCAGCCATGCCAGGAGCGGGTTTCGTTGTGATCAAGGCCGAGCTCGTTCTTGGCGGTTTCGAAGCTGTCCTCGATGGCCCAGCGATGGCCTTCCACCGATACCAGCTTCTGCATGGAGGTGCCCTTGGGGCACCATGTGGAGAAAAAGGCCAAGCTGTCGTCGGCGATGTTGCGGCGGATCAGAAGACCCCGCGTCCATTCCCCGGCAAGGTCGTCGTTGTATTCACTGGCTTCGAGATCGGCCAGCTCGAGATAGGCCCAGTCGTGCCAGCGCGGACCTTTGGTCCCTCCGCCGGACGACAGGCGGCGCCAGGCCTTTTTGGGAAGGCTCCGCGCGATCGCGGCGG
>NZ_JBVAPG010000301.1:0-4924 GCF_055413685.1 Bradyrhizobium sp. LeoA1Lang
GTCACCGGCGAGCGACAACACGCCTCAAGCACCTTGCGATCTTTCCGCGAAAGGTGGACTTCTCTTGCTTCGGGGATCATCCATATCTTGAATCACGACTCACGATCCAAGAAAAGTGGGTACTAGCACGGCGGGACATGTCCGGAAGCCTACGAAGAACGTCGGAAGCAGACGAGGAATAGCGTCGCAAAACCATTTCGCCTTGCGCAAGGCTTGCTTGCGTCTCCTGAAGGCAGGTCACGATGTCGTTCGCTAGAGCGGGATGGGATTAGATTGAATCGATTGAGGATTCCCAAATCAGATCGGTTCTGATTCAACATGCTGGCTGGGAAGGAGGCCGGCATGGATGGGGCGGGCGTATTCGACTGATCTGCGTGAGCGCGTGGTTGACGCCGTTTGCAAGGGCGGCCTGTCGTGCCATCAGGCGGCGGCGCAATTTGGTGTAGGCATCAGCACGGCCATTCTCTGGGTGCAGCGCTTTCGCGCGACCGGCAGCGTCGAGCCGGATCAGATCGGCGGCTACAAGCCGAAGAAGATTTCGGGAAAGCATCGTGATTGGCTGGTGCAACGCTGCCGGACGGCCGATTTCACCTTGCGCGGGCTGGTGGCCGAGCTCGCCGAGCGTGGCCTGAGGGTCGATTACCGGACGGTGTGGGACTTCGTCCACGCCGAGAAGCTCAGTCACAAAAAAAGACGCTGATTGCTGCCGAGCAGGACCGTCCCGATGTTGCCCGTCGGCGGACGCAATGGACCAAATATCGGGAGCGGATCGATCCGTCTCGCCTGGTGTTCATCGACGAGACCTGGACCAAAACCAATATGGCGCCGCTGCGGGGCTGGGCGCCGCGCGCTCAAAGGCTCAAGGCCAAGGTGCCACATGGCCACTGGCAGACCATGACCTTCCTGGCCGCCTTGCGCCACGATCGCGTCACGGCCCCGTGGCTCATCAATGGGCCGATCAATGGCGAAACCTTTCAAACCTACGTCGAGAAGGTTCTCGTCCCGACATTGCCGCCCGGCGACATCGTGATCATGGACAACCTCGGCTCGCACAAGGGCAAGGCCGTACGCCGCATCATCCGTGCCGCCGGTGCACGGTTGTTCTTCCTACCGAAATACTCACCCGATCTGAACCCGATCGAGCAGTTCTTCGCGAAACTCAAACACTGGCTTCGCAAAGCCGCAAAGCGGACCACCGAGGCCGTCTACGATGCCATTGGTCCGATCCTCGACACTGTCACACCCGCCGAGTGCTCAAACTACTTCACCAACGCCGGATATGGTCAAACCTAATCTCATCACGCTCTAGGTCGGAAACACTACTCTACTTTGAAATGGTGCAGCTTGACGCTACGTGCCATTCAAGTCTCTTGAAGGTCGCGGCACGAATATGTACGAACGCTCGGCTTACGGATCTGGTCTTCCTGCGGTTTGTCCAGGATCATACACACTCCTTTCGTATTTGAAATCTGAGCCGCTGGTGGCCTCAGTTTCGCCACGCCGACAAATTCAAGGCATCACCAAGGATGTCGTTGCCGAGCCTTTAGAGAGAAAGATGAAGAAGCACTCTCACGAGGAGATTCTGTCGAAGCTTGCCCGAGCAAATGAGCTTGCACGAGCGGGCAATTCTCAGATGGAGATTTGCAAAGCGCTCGGGGTTAGCGTCATGACCCTTCATCGTTGGCGAAAAATGCCCTTGCATAAGAGTGATGCGACATTCGCGCAATGTGGCACACTTGAGAATGGCGGGTCAGCCAACGCGGGAACGATGGATGACATGCGGGGTGTGTTGGAGGATCTTACAGTCGAAAACCAACGCTTTCGAAAGATCGTCGCGGATCTCTTGCTGGAGAAGACGAGGCTGGAAGAAGCTTTAGCTGCAGCCGTCCGCGCTGGTCAGTCGCGGGCCTGAAATTCTGCCACATCTTCGGCCATGGCAGCCTCAAAAGCAGGGCCCATCCGAACGGAGCGGGTTACAGTTGCGCCACCATTAGCCGAGTTGGTGTTTCGTCACATCGAAGACCTAGTCGGCGAATTCGAGTTCCTCAAGTCCGGTAGCCGATGCCGTCTGGCTCACGGTTTAAACACAGCGTGGCAGTGGAGGTCTCTCCATTGCGATCGATCCTGCCAGGCTCATGGAATCCATTATTCCAAAGTCCGACAGTATCACCTTGCAAGGCCGAGACCGCGGCCGCCGTACGATTAAACAGCCAAACTCGTCAACGCCAGCACGACTATCGAGAAAAAATCGACCTTTGTCCCGATCAGCCTATCGTTACCATGGCGACCGGAAAGGAGACTATCGCTGTGATCTGGAACACGATTTCTGGCTTCAACGGTGAAGTGACCTGAGTGTAGTCGTCTCACCCAGCGCTCACGCGCCGGCGCAAACTGAGGAATCGTTTGTCCAAAACATGGATACCGAGGTCTGCTCGAAGGCTCCGGGGATGTCTCCGCGAGTTGGCGGAATGCTGAGTGAGCACGCCTCGGCAAAGTATGCGCTGTGATACCGATCAGAAGTCAACCTCTTGCGCGGTAGCGCGATGCGCTATCGCTGCCCTCCTTGGGCGTTTCCTCCCTAGACTTGGGCCGCTTGTTCACTACAAGCTGCCTCTTTTTCTTCGGTCACCGCTGTGGCGACACCCGGCTATTCTTTCGGAATTCGGCTTGCGCAGCTGGTTACGCAAGTCCATATCGCTCTCGTCTTCTTCCGCAGTCAGCGTATACGCTAATCGTGTCGCCCGGCGACATAGCTCTTCCCGGTCGAAGGTCCGAAACGATATCTCGGAAATGCTTGCGCCATCGCTGTCACGCCATCATCGGACAGCACTTCCATTCAGGCTCTCAAACGAAGCTTAGAAGATGTCTCTCTCCAGGGGGTTTTCCCGACGTCGCACACGTCTCATGTCCGGCTTCCGACAACCTGTCCATACCTGTCACTGATGTGAGCACCCAATCAAAACGATTGCCAACCAGTGTGCAGCGTCCGCGGAACATTGGCTGAAGATATTGGATCAGCTCGCGATCGTCAGCGTTGGCCCGACCAAACAAGCATGGAAAGCCAATTTCAGGGATGCGATGAAAAGTTTTCAGGCCTCGCTCTCAGGCCTGAGCTGGCGGGCGGGACTGGTTTATGACCTGATCAAGGAGCTTGCGCTCTACGGCCAATATTGGACGGCGGTGTCGATCCGGTCGGCAGCCTAATTACGACGTCCGCAGTAAAGGATTTCAAACTCTACACCAACAACCAGTTTGAGCTCGGTGTAAAGTAGATGTTATGGATGGTGGCGGCGAATGGACGGGCTACTACTAGTACCTCTACACAGAGGTTTTGACTGATTGGTTTGGGATTTCCAAGACGGGGAGCTGTTCAGGAGGGACCAGCACTTCGATGCTGCGCGGCGAGCCGGGCTGGCGCCTGATGATGCCCGCGCGTTCGAGGGTCAACACCATCTGGTGGACGGAAGGCGGGGACACGCCGAAGTGCCGTTGCATCTCCCATTCGGCAGGTGGCCGGCGATGCACGCGCGTGTAGGCGTCGATGAAGGCCAGGTACTGGCCCTGCTTGGGCGTGAAGGCTTTTGCAGAATGACTCACCTTGGCCATCCGATTCAGCTGTTCGTCAGTGCCTCGACAGGCGGAGGCACGGATGAATGTACGCTATCGGGTCGAACTCAGCCAAACCGAGCGCACGGAGCTTCTGAGCGGCGGCAAGCACGCGGCGCGCAAGCTCAAGCGGGCGCAGATATTGCTCGCCGCTGACGCAGGGGTCAGCGACGCGGAGATCGTCCGTAGCGTCGGCGTCGGCGGGTCCACGGTTTATCGCACCAAACGGCGTTTTGTCCTCGGCAATCTGGAGGCGGCGCTCAGCGAGGAGCCGCGGCCCGGGTCGGAACGCAAGCTCACCGGCAAGGAGGAAGCCCTTTTGGTGGCGACCGCCTGCTCAAGCCCTCCGGCAGGCCGCGCCCGTTGGACCCTGGAACTGTTGGCCGAAGCGATCGTCAAGCTGACGCCACACGAGAGCCTGTCGCGCGAGACGGTGCGCCGACGCTTGGCCGAGAGCGATCTCAAGCCGTGGCGCAAGGACATGTGGTGCATCCCTCAGATCGATGCCGACTACGTCGCCCGCATGGAGGACGTGCTCGATCTCTATGCCGAGGCGCCTGATCCGAAGCGGCCGGTGGTCTGCTTCGACGAGAGCCCAATCCAGCTCATCGGCGAAGTGCGCCAGCCGATCCCGGCCACACCGGGACAGATCGAGCGCTACGATTGCGAGTATCGGCGCAATGGCACCGCAAACCTGTTCGTCTTCCTCGACGCGCATCGCTCCTGGCGCAAGGTGAAGGTGACCGAGCGGCGGGCTGCGGAGGACTTTGCGGCCTGCATGCGCGACCTCGTCGACATCCATTATCCCCGAGCCGAGCGCATCCGCCTGGTGCTCGACAATCTCTCAACTCATTCGGCCGGGGCGCTCTACCAGGCCTTTCCGGCCGACGAAGCACGGCGGGTACTGCGCCGACTGGAGTTCCACTACGTCCCAAAGCACGCCAGCTGGCTCAACATGGTCGAGATCGAGATCGGCGTTCTCGCCCGCCAATGCCTCGATCGACGCATCGACGGTTTCGCCCGCCTCGTCGCCGAGACCGCCGCCTGGGAGAAACGGCGCAATGCCGACCGCGCCCGCGTCAAATGGATGTTCACAACCAATAAGGCTCGCGCCAAAATGGCGCGGGCCTATCCAAAACCCATCATCGAATCAGGCCAGGTTCAACGAGTCAAAACCTCTGTGCCGAGGTACTAGTACCCGGAATCAGAGCTGAGTGATACGGCAGCCTTTGAACCGCTTTTGGCGGAATCGTTTCTTCGTCCAGGCGAAGGGCTGTGCTTTTTCATTGTAGGCGCGGATGAAGGCATCGATGTGCTC
>NZ_JBVAPG010000302.1:0-4847 GCF_055413685.1 Bradyrhizobium sp. LeoA1Lang
CTATCTGGTTGAAGCGAAAGTACAAGCGCTTCCGCCATCGGTTGGGGCGCGCTCGTATCTTCCTGGAGAAGATTGCTCGCGAGAACCGCAGACTCTTTGCTCACTGGCAACTCGGTATTGGCGACAACTTGCCTGATGGGAGCCGGGTGAGGTGAGAGCCTCACGCCCTGGTTCTGCGAGAGGCCGGAGGTGAAATCCCTCCGGCCTACTCACCCCACGGTGCCGGTCCAGGCCAAGGGCAAGACCCGCACCGGCCGGCTCTGGACCTACGTGCGCGACGACCGCCCGTTTGCCGGCCCAGATCCGCCAGCGGCCGTGTTCTTCTACTCACCCGATCGTGGCGGTGCGCATCCGGAACAGCATCTGGCGGGCTACGCCGGACTGATGCAGGCTGACGCCTACGCCGGCTTTGGCAGGCTCTACGAGGCCAATCGCAAGGGCGGCCCGATCATCGAGGCCGCGTGCTGGGCGCACGGCAGGCGCAAGTTCTTTGATCTGGCGCGGCTCAGCAAGGCGCCGATCGCAGCCGAGGCGGTCAAGCGCGTCGATGTTCTGTTCGCCATCGAGCGCGAGATCAACGGTCTTGCTGCGCAGGAGCGTTTGCGTGTGCGCCAGGAGCGTAGCCGCCCCCTGATCGTCGAGCTGGAGGCGTGGTTGCGCGAGCAGCGCGCCAAGCTCTCCAGGAACAACGACACGACCAAGGCGATCAATTACTGCCTCAGCCGCTGGGATGCATTTAGCCGCTTCCTTGATGACGGACGGCTTTGCATGTCGAACAATGCTGCCGAGCGTGAGCTACGGGCGGTCGCCGTGGGACGAAAAAATTGGACCTTCGCCGGGTCCGACGAGGGCGGCCGGCGTGCGGCTGCGATCTACACCCTCATCGCCACCGCCAAGCTCAATGACGTCGACCCGCAGGCTTGGCTTGCCGACGTGCTGGCGCGCCTACCGGATCATCCCGCCAAGCGCATCAACGAACTGCTGCCTTGGAATTGGAAAGTGCGAGGTGCCACATTAGCGGCTGCATGATCCATTTGATCGTTCAGCGCCGCACAGGCAGCGAGTTGCCCACCGGCATCAGTTCATACGGCAGCTTCCACCCTGGTAACGACGCCACGCGCTCGCGCCATTTGTTGAGTGCGGGAAACGCCGCAGCAATATCGAAGCCAGTCTCCTCTGTGGGATAGTATACGTATCCAGCCAAAGAAAAATCCACAATAGTCGGGCGGTCGCCCAGCATGAAGCTGCGATTAGCAAGATGTTTGTCAACGATCGAGAAAGCGCCTTCGACCCTCGATCTCATATAGGCAAGCACAGTTGGATGCGCGGGCTCCGGCATCATTGACTGGAGAATCCGGTGCGCTGCAAAGTTGCCCGTAAATTTGTGGTTGTCGAACAGCAGCCAGCGCAAGGTCTCAAACTTTTCCTCCGCGCCAACAGGGCAGAACATGCCGTGAGTCTCCGCGAGCCATGTTAGGATCGCCCCCGACTGGCTCATCCGTCTACCGTCAAACTCGAGAACCGGAACTTCACCCATTCCGTTCATTGCGGTACGCCAAGCAGGGTCACGAGTCTGGCCGCCAGCGAAATCGACACCGATCGGCTCCCAGTCGAGCCCCGCACAATTAAGAAATAATGCGACTTTGAACGAATTGCCCGAAGCGCCGACGCAGTGCAGCCTATAAGCCATCCATCGCCTCCCGCGGCCCGCAGCGTAGTCGCCGGCTGCTGACAGGGTCATGTCAGCAGCTTTGTTACGTGAAACGGAATGATGGTGGCCTAGGGCCTTCACCGGATGGATACTGCGCTTCGGGGCTTGGTTGTGCGGAAACGGATAGCTCGGAAGCCGCCGTGGTCGACAATCGGCGCAGGCCGCCGATGTTTTCGCGTCGGATCGTCCAATAGCCGGCCAAGGTGGTTCTAGGGGACGCTGCGCTTTTTGGATGCACTTTCCGGCCTTCAGGTGGCGCGGATGGCTGCAATCAGGGTCGGCTTGTCGACGATGTTCATCACCCGTGTCAGGTTGTAGGCGAGGACATTGCGACGCCATCTCGGCGGCGACGTTCCGTAGGTGCTTCATCAGGAAGTGGGGCGCACCCATACGGGCCTTCCTTGACCAGATTCAGGTCGGGTCCGAGCGGCGCCAACTGCCGGGGCACGCCCGCCGCTCAGGTTCTCGCCGTGGCACTCACGGCACTCCTATACGTCAGGATGTACTCGCCAAACTGAGAGGTCGCCCTTTCATCATGCGCACGAAAAAGCGAACTGAGCAGAATGGAATCTGCCGACGGTTCACGCTGACGACAAATCTCGCGACGCAGCTGTCGGCAGCGTGCCATCACAGATAGGCGACCGCGCGGGCGGCGTCGTGGTCTAACGCGCCCTTGCGGGCGTTACGCCACGCACCACGTTGACGTCGTCGCCCTGCACATGAACACCGGGTGCGTGACCGAACCGTCGGCGGAATGCACGGGCGAAATTAGTGTAGTCACGATACCCGCAAGCGTAGGCTATCGTGCTCAGAGGCTGGTCCGACTTCGTCGACCCCCGGCGCTTAATAGTGCGCGCAGCTTGATCCAGGCGCACTGATTGAACGAAGCCACTGCAGGTACAACCGCGGTTCGTGAACAGTTTTTGAAGATAACGTAGCGAAATACCGACCTCGGCAGCAATCTCACGCGGACCGAAATCTGGGTCGGCAAAGCAATCCTTGATGACATCACAGATGCGCTTAAACAATCGATCCGAATGAAGGGAGCCTGGTGCTGGGTCCACCGGCGCGAATACTGCTCCGAGCAGATCATAAACCGCCAACTGCATATAGTTGGCAGCCGACCTTGGCATAGGTTGCTCGTCGTCGCCAGCGTCCAGAACGAGTTGGAACAGCAGGCGTGATGCACGCGTTCCAGAGTGGCCACGAACGCCGCCGCGCGGCTCGAATCCAAGGCCACGGATCAGACGCTGGCGAGGCAGCTGCAGAGTAATCCACTGTTCGTGGCCATCATTAAGATACGTCACTGGGCGGGCACAATTTACGAACGCGACATCTCCCACCGCCAGTGCTACGGCCTGATCATCTTGAATGATCGTTGATCGTCCAGCGACCTGAAATACGGCAAAGCAGTGATCAAGGCCGTCAAGGCGAATATCCCTTTGTGTCCGTTCGCAATGGCATTTATTGTTCCTAATCTCCGACGCATTAAGTCCGAAGATGTCCCGGGGGCGAACCCTGCCGGCAAAGGCTTTAGGGTTGTCTATCGTGTGCAGCCCATAGATCGGGCGCAACAGATCCCTCCACTGTTCGTAATTTAACTCTGGCGTCTGCAGAAGGTCAGAACTCCACATCAGAAGGTCAGCACTCCGCATCGTCGCAAAGATCCTCTAAGACTGTGATTTGAAGCTCTTAGAGAGGACCCCAATCCGACTCTTCAACGGCATGCGCAATCAAATCTTGGAGAAGCGCGCGATCGTGACAGCCGGGGGTCATCGAGCAGTGATGGGTTGAGCAGCGCTGAAACGATCGGGTCGCCAGACTTAAAGATGGAGGCCAAAGTCACAGGTAAATGAACCACGCCGAATGCCGATCAGCACCGCAATAGTGACAACGACCAGGATAAAAACGATTTTTCAGGAAAGCGAACCCTGCCGAGAGGGTTGAGAGGCGCCGGGAATGGGTTAGTTGTTAGCGCGTACCGATACGTTGATCTCGCGGGCAGAAGCCGGAAAAATGCTCCGCGTCCAGCATTCCTATTGCGTCCGGTTCTCACCTGGTGCGTCTCAGCGTCGTTCCGCTGTTTTGGTTCTCGCGATCACCTGGTGAGCCCTTCACGGTTCCTTTATCACCCTGCTTTTCGTCGCCCTTCTTCTTCCACAAACCCGCCGATAGCGGATCCGCCGCGGCTTACGCCTTCTTGTCCGCGGCGACCCTCACCTTGGCGCCCTCGGCGAGATCGACAGAGCAGCACGCTCTCGCCCTGCTTCACCCCCGCGCACCTCGATCTCGGTGCCGAGATCGCGGGCCACAGCGACCTTCCGCAGGCGAGGCACACCATTCTGCACCGGCGACATGCACGCCGCTGGCATGCTCCAGGTCAAGTATCCGAATTCCTCAGGCGACGCCAGTGCGTGACGCAAGGCACGAAAGGGTCCGTTAGACCCGCCGCCGCCCGCTCGGCGGCCTATGGCTTACGACGGCAAGCTGGACGTGAGAGCCTGCCGAAATCAAGGCGCCTAACCGCGATGGCTTCGTACCAGATCCGGAGTTCGATCCAAAACTGTTCAGGAAGAAGTGCGATGAGAATCGCAAAAGCTGTCATCGTCGCGTTAGTCGCGCTTACGCTATTGGGAGAGCATGGCATGTCTGCTGATGGATTGATCACGACGCGTGGCGGCTTCGACGGCGGAGAGTTAGGCTAATCTTCAGACAACTTCTCCGCCGGCAGTCATCGGCTTCAGCGATACTGCCCGCTCATTAACCTCTCGCACGATTTCTTCGGATGAGCGGATGCTGCCGCAAATAGCGGGAGGGGCTTGCGCTGCCATATTGGCGAGTTCGAATAACCGGAGTTGGTCGTTTGGCCGCCGTCGCAAGGTTAGGGACATATATGCCCGGTCGTTAAAGCACTCGCGCATGCGCTTAAGCCGGAGAGCGCATATGTCGCCGGCGGCGTCAGGAATGAGGACGCCGATCAATCCGTCGCTGTAGAGAACAACGTCATTCCAGGGGATGTCCCGGGTTCTGTTGAATTACTGAAGAGGTCGGCGTTGCCCACCTTGAGCCGGTAGGCTCGGGGTGCTGATTCCACAAAGGAGAGCAACGCCATGACGAGAGATATCACACCGGCTGG
>NZ_JBVAPG010000303.1:0-4795 GCF_055413685.1 Bradyrhizobium sp. LeoA1Lang
CACCGGCGAGCGACAACACGCCTCAAGCACCTTGCGATCTTTCCGCGAAAGGTGGACTTCTCTTGCTTCGGGGATCATCCATATCTTGAATCACGACTCACGATCCAAGAAAAGTGGGTACTAGCGCGACCGCTTGCCCGAAGATCCACGTCGTGACGCCCTCTTCGATGAGAGTGGCGCGTGCGCCGTCCTGCGCCTCGTCGATCTTGGGGTCGCTTTTCCGCTTGAGGCGGAAAAGGCTGCGGATAACAGGCGACCACGTCAAGACGGCCACATAAGCGTAGTGGAAGACATCGTGAAAGCGATAGTCATCGGCTGTCATGGCGTTATCCGTCAAACGATCGCCGATGTTCAGGCCATTGCAACGCTGGAACACATAAGTCTGACCTCGAACCTTACGCTCAAAAACGTCAACATAGAGATCGCGAGGCAGCCATTCTTCGGGTTCGGCAGTTTCGTCGAGAGGCACGGGATATAGTCGTTCCCGCGGCCAACGATCGAAGATCTTGCCTAGATTCTTGATCGCAGCCGCCTCGAGCGTAACGCCCGCCTCGTTCGCAGCTTGAATCAACGTGTGCATGATGGCGACCAGACGACCGGCCAACGCCGACTGATTGTCGGTCAGGCGGCCTGCTTCGTGATCGGTCACGAGCAAGCCGACTTCGCCTGCCAGTTGGAGCAGCGTCTTCTCAAAGGTCGCAGTGGGCTCCAACCGGCGCGTCATTATTGCGGGTTGTAGAGAGGCGAATGAAAGTGTGGCGTCAGGCGCACGCTGCCAGTCCGCATACCCTCGGTTCAAATTCTCGGCGATCTCCCCGAGAGACAATCCACCTCGCGCAGCGACCGCGGTGAGATACCAAAGAACGTCGCCCAGCTCGTCGACCACGTTGCCGGCGTAGCCGAGATATGACGCGCGGTCCCGCTGCTTCTTCTTGACCTCGCTGAGAAGGCTGCCTGTCTCACCAAACAGGCCGAGCAACGGGAATGTGAGCGAACCGCTGTCGCTGCGCTGGTCAGTGGTCAACGCCTGCGCGGCATAGTCCTTAACGGTAAGAGGGGAAAATTCGTCCGTCATGTTTGCCTTTTCTTTCGACGGTCGGAGATTGCTTCGTCCGGTACGGTCACGCCATATGCCTTCAGCGCGCGGAGGACCACGACCCGAATGGGTTCGCGCGTTTCCGCAGCCCGAATACCAAGGTGGTGTTTCGTGACCGCCGGGACCTGAATCTGCAGATACTCGTCGATCTCGTTGGAGGATTGGCCCGCCGCTTTCATGAAGGCACTATAACACGATTTTCATGAAACCACCATATCATGAATTGAGGTCTAGAGAGGCCGGCTTGTCGTAGCGGCCGCGGACTTTGCGGGCACGTCGCATCGGCAAGACCAATTGGAGGTCATGGCAATGGCCGTCGAGACCGTTGATAACGTATTTGATGCTCTGGCCAACACTTCGGCGGAAGCAGCTAACATGGCCGTGCGCGCGGATCTGCTACTCGCCATCCGCGAACGAGTGAGGGCATGGAATGTCACGCAGGACGAGGCCGCCACACGCTCTCGGAACTGTCGCGGCCACGTCTCAATGATCTGATGCGCGGAAAGCTCGAGAAGTTTTCGCTGGATGCACTCGTTAACGTCGCCGCGGCGGCAGGCTTCAGGCTGCACATCGAGCTTGAGGACTGACAGCAGCCCTGATCGACACATTGATCGCGTGCATGCCGTCCCACCCCCATTTTTGCGCCGGATGCGGAGATCGCTGCCGGGCCGCGCTTTATCCGCCGAGCACGGTCGCGGCCTTACGAGTATGGTCTCGGCTGAAGCAGATCGGGTCTTTGCGATTTCGCTTCGGCGGCATGTTCGCCCATGCTCCTTGCTGGCGGGCAAGCTCCCTGATCCAGTCCGCGTCGTATCCACGATCCGCGAGTAAGATCGTTTGTGGGTGCAAGGCGCTGAGGGGGAACCGAACACAGCCGATTGTCATGCGCCAACCGGGCCTGAGCGCGAGATGAACCGGCAGGCCGTTGGTGTCCACCACCGAGTGAATCTTGCTCGTGAGGCCTCCTCGCGAGCAACCCACAGCCTGGTGAGCCGTTTGTCGTGCCGCAGCGAGGCTTCACGTTCGAGCAGCAGAGCAAGCCATTCGGCGTGACCGAGGCTTGCGGCCTCACCGGTGGCTTCGATGTCGGCGAAGGCCTTGGCCATGCCGTGGAGGCCGAGGGCGTTGAGGCGGTCGAGGGTCGGATGGGTGAGCAAGGGATGATCTCCTAATTGTAGTAGCGCGGTCCGCGGATGTTGGCATGCAGGATCGGCGCATCGTCCGCGGAGCGCTGGTGAGCAGGACGCCGATCGAGATTGTTGGCGAGGATCGACTTGACCGAGCCATAGGTGCGCGCGCCGATGTTGATCGCCCGCGCAGCCGCGGCGTCCAGCCGTTCGCGCCCATAGGAGGCGGCGAGCCTGAGGATGCCGAGGCAGGCGCGGAAGCCTTGCTCGGGGTGCGAGCGCTCGTCGAGAATGAGGTCGCACAACGCGCTGGTCGCCGGTCCGATCGCAGCGGCGTCCTGGCGGATACGCGCGATGGTCCAGCCGGCGTAGCGCCGATGGCTGGAGGCCATGTGCTCCGGCACGGTGGTGTGTTTGTGATTGCCGCTCATGCGCTGATGCGCGGCGATCCGCTCGCCCTTGTGGAAGATCTCGACGGTGCGGGCTGTGAACCGCACCTCGACCTCGGCGCGGGCGAAGCGATGCGGAACGCTGTAGTAATGCTTCTCCACCTCGACGTGGTAATCGAGACTGACGCGGCGGATCCGCCACTCGGCGAGGACGTAGGGGGACACCGGCAATGGCTTGAGCGCCGGCCGGTCGACCTCCTCGAGCAACCGGCGGCGTGTCACGCCGAGCCGTCGGATCGGCCGTTCCTCGTTCAGCCTCGTGAGCAGTTCGCCGATCGCCGCATTGACCTCGGCCAGGCTGTAGAAGGTGCGATGACGCAGGCGACCGAGCAGCCAGCGCTCGACGATGAGGACGGCGCGGCCGCGCCGGCAAGATGGCGGTGCCGTAATGCGCCGCCATCTCCGCATAGGTACGATTGATCTGCGGGTCGTACAGGCTCGCCTTGATGACCGCGACCTTGGTGTTGTCGGGCACCAGCAGCGCCGGTATGCCGCCGATCGCCGCGAAGGCGCCAACATGGGCGCTGATCCAGTCAGCGAGCCCCTGCGTCCACGTCGCCTGCGCGTAGGTGAAGCTCGATGCGCCGAGCACGGCGACGAAGATCTGCGCCGTTCTGCGCTCACCGGTCAGGCGGTCGACCACCACCGGCACGCCATCGCCGGCATAGTCGACGAACAGCTTGTCGCCAGCCACATGGGCCTAGCGCATCGTCACCGACAGACGGCCCTCCCAGGCGCGGTAGAGCTCACAGAAGCGCGAGTATCGGTATCCGCCGGGCTCGGCGGCGATATATTCCTCCCACAGGATCGACAGCGTCACGTGCTTGCGTTTGAGCTCGCGGTGCACGGTCGCCCAGTCGGGCTCGGCGATGCGGCGGTGACCCTGACGGTTGCCATTGCCGGTCTTGGCGAACAGGCGAAGTTCCAGAACCGTGTCAGTGACATCGTCTGGCAACGGCCAGCTCAAGCCCGCGGCCTCGAACCGCCGGAGCGCCAGCCGCACCGTCGAGGGTGCCGCGCCCACCCGTCGCGCAATCTCGCGGCTCGGCAGCCCGGCCGCCTTCATTCTGATCACATCGCGCACACGGCGCATCGCAAGCCTCTCCGTCGGCATCCAGGTCCCCTTCGCAAAGCCGAAAGGGTTGACCCTATGGGAGCCAGAAGAGGTCTCGTCACCCGGGCGACATCATCCCGGAATGGGTGGGCGACTTCAAATCGGAATGGTGGGCGAGATCATCTCGGAATCCTGGGCGACATCGATCGGAATCCGCACTCTGTGCATTTGAGGGTCGTTTCGAAGCCTGTTCCGTTCTGCCGCAGAACCTCGAGGCAAGCACTGACGATCAAGCGGACGCTGTCGTTCTCACGCTCGACGAAGCGACCTTCATAGAGTTTGTTGAATAGCCGATTTGCGAGATCCAGCGACACGCCGTCGCTGCTCGGTCTCTTGACCTGCACCCATTCGCGTCGACGTGTAAGCGCCTGAGCTTGAAAGTGGCGGAAATAGGCAGGGGTATAATACTCGTTGGTAAACGCGCAGTCGTCCATCGGTTCGATGTTGTCATGCGGCGTAACCCAAAGTATCTGCTTCAGGGGTGGGCCCGCGAGCAGCTGTTCCATCACCTCGCTGCCGCTTTGACCCGCCCCGAGGAGCAGCACTCGTTCCCCTGCGGCCGGTCGCGTCCTATTCAGATAGTCTGCCGCGTGATACACGCGCTCGCCCAACAAGGGCCCCACGCAATCCGGCACGTAGGGGCGGATTCCGAGCCCCAGTACGACATGTTGGGCTCGATATTCCGCCTCACTAGTGGTGATGCGAAAATGTGATGTTTCGGGGCGCACCTCCAGTGCCTTTTGTCCAAAACTAAGATACGGAAGCTGATCTGCAACCCAAGCGTAATACTGACCAAACTCCTTGAGAGAGACCCCGCCGCACCGTCGATTGACGAATGCGTTCAATCGCCCATTTTGGAGCAAAAAGTTGAGAAATGAGAACTCACTAGTGGTCTATCACAGTGATTTTGACTCTTTGGGGGTGGCTGGATAGGCGCGGCCGAGTTTGGCGCGAGCTTTGTCGGTTGTGAACATCCATTTGATTCGGGCTCGGGTTTTATTTCGCCGCC
>NZ_JBVAPG010000304.1:0-4761 GCF_055413685.1 Bradyrhizobium sp. LeoA1Lang
TGCCGACGAGCTTCCGATCTGGCTGCACCAATACAACTGGCATCGGCCTCACGGCGGTATAAAATCTCAAACGCCGATCAGCAGACTCGGTCTCACCGAGGACAACCTCTTGAGGCTCCACAGCTAGCGCTAGAGGTCGGGTGCAACCGCCGCAAGAACCGAGTTGAGCGTGCCCCTCGATCGTGGCAAGCCAACTCACTCCCGTACCGCTTGTGTTCAAAAGTGCACACACAGGGCGTTCTGCACGCCTTAGGATCTGCGCTTAGAGGATGCGATCTCTGGAAATCTGGAATCACATGGGTTATTTGCAAAGGCCCTGCCTCATGGGAAAAGCTAGCAGCATTTCGCAGCGGAGGCGTAGCCAATGCGACGACCATGCGGGCCTCTGATGTCGGAGGCACATTTTTATCTCAACACAACCAGCCTGTTCGATCTTCAGCGCGAAGTGACGGCCCTGTTTGCGCTTCGCAAACGGGTCGCGGATGCGGAGTTGGCAGCCACGCGCCGCACACGCGAGGTCCGCGCCTCGGTCGAACGGCACGCCCCCTCTCGCGGCAGACGAAAGGCTCATTGATCTCCAGGACGACGCGGCGGTTCGCCAGCGAAGCCTTGGTGCGCTGAGCTTGCGAGATGGCGACGTGTGAGATCGCTGCGGAGGGGGCATGCCTCCATGCACCGCTTATTTCCGCCTTGGCAAACTTGTCTGCACCAAAGGGCGGGTCGCTCACTCAGTGCGGACGCTAATAAACCTCCGGCTGGAACCCAATCGCAACATCAGACGTTCGTTCCCGCGGATGAGCAGCGCCGTCGCCCCGGCGCAGCAGGCGTCGTGGCCGAGGCGCTGAGCTGTGCTGTGCTGTTGGGAGGGATGCTCATGAGACTTACTCTTTCGGTCATCAAGGCTGACATTGGTTCCGTAGGCGGGCATACGAAACCGTCTTCACGCATGATCGCAACGGTCGAGGGCGAGGTCGCCAAGGCGATCTGCAATGGCGTTTTGATCGATGCCTTCATCTGCCACACCGGCGACGACATCGCGATCATCATGACGCACACACGGGGCGAGGGGAGCCCTGAGATCCATCAACTCGCCTGGAAGGCGTTTCTCGCCGCCACTTCGGTTGCGAAGACGTCCGGTCTCTACGGCGCCGGCCAGGATCTTCTCGCAGACGCGCCTTCCGGAAACATTCGCGGTGCCGGCCCGGGCGTCGCCGAGCTCAGCTTCGACCACAGCCTCTCGGGTCCGAGACCCGCGGAGTCATTCATGGTGTTCGCCGCCGACAAATGCGGCCCCGGCGCCTACAACCTGCCGCTCTACCTTGCCTTTGCTGATCCAATGTATTGCGCGGGGCTGATGCTGCCCCAGATGATCAAGGGATTCCGTTTCCATATCATCGACATGGACAACACAGCCGGCGACAGCGTGATCGAACTCAACGCGCCCGCGGACAACTACCACATTGCCGCGCTGCTGCGCGACAACGAGCGCTTTGGCATTGATCGCATCGTTTCTCAAACACATGGCGAGGTCGCCGCCGCCGTGTCGGCGCAGCGTCTTCACGCGATCGCAGGCAAGTACACCGGCAAGGATGATCCGGTCGCGATCATCAGGAACCAGGGAATTTTCCCGGCGCCTGAGGAAATCGTCTCTCCCTTCGCCAAGGCACACTTCGTGGGTGGCGATGCGCGCGGCTCGCATGTGATGCCGCTCATGCCCGTGCCGCTTAATACACCGGTGACTGGCATGTACTGCCTGCCGATCGTTTCCTGCGCCGGCTTTTCGATCGACAAGGAGGGCCGCTTTTCAGAGTCCTACACCGATTTCTTTGACAATCCGGCGTGGGACGAGGTACGCCGGAGCGCACAACGCAAGGCAATCGAGATGCGCAGCCAAGGCTGGTCCGGCGCTGCGATGCTGCCCTATTCCGAGTTGGAGTATGGCGGCTTCCGCGATACCGTGTCCGCATTGCTGAAGCGTTTTCGGCTGCGCGAGGAGCGTAAGCCGGAAGCGGCCGAGTAGGGAACGCTGCAGGCCGGCAGCAGTGGAAGGAGGCGAGCGTGGCGAAAAAGCGCATCGGCGTTCTCACGGGCGGTGGCGACGTTCCCGGCCTCAACGCAATCATCAAGACTGTGACCTATCGCGGCAGCGAGGACGACATCGAGGTCGTCGGTCTCCGCCGCGGTTGGGAGGCCCTCACGCACCTGAACCTCGACGACCCCGCCAGCAAATCGCACTACCTCATTCCGCTCAACCGTGAAAACACGCGCATCATCGACCGACGCGGCGGCACCGTGCTGCACTCGAGCCGCACCAATCCCTCCAAGATGAAAAAGCTGCCCGATCATCTTGTCGGCAGCGACGTTCCGGTCTCGGAGAGCACCAGGGGCGGGATCGCAACCAAGACCTGGGAGCTCACCGACCAGGTCTTGGCGAACCTGTCGGGGCTCGGCATCGAACATTTGATCGCCATCGGCGGCGATGACACGCTCAGCTATGCGGACAAGCTGAACGGACTCGGCGTCAAGATCATCGCCATCCCGAAGACGATGGACAACGACGTCCGCAACACCGAGTACTGCATCGGCTTCTCGACGGCGATCACCCGCGCCAGCGATGCGATCCAGCGGCAGCGCACCACAGTCGGCTCGCACGAGCGCGTTGGCATTTTCCGCATCTTTGGCCGCGATGCCGGCTTTACAGCACTCTATACCGCATACGCGACCTCGATCCGATGCGCGATACCGGAGTACAAGGTCAATCTCGACAAGCTGATCCAGTTGCTGCTCGAGGACAAGCGCGGCAACCCGAGCAACTATGCGCTGATCGTGTTGAGCGAAGGCGCCGAATGGGAGGGCTACAAAGCGCAGGAATACGGCGAACCGGATGCCTACGGTCACCGCAAGAAGGCAAGCGTGGCCGAAGCGCTTGCCGACGAGATCAAGCGGCGCGCCGGCGAGGAGACCATCGTCTCTGATCTCACCTACGACCTGCGATCGGGCGATCCCGACTTCATCGACAAGCTGGTCGCCCTGACTTTTGGAAACATGGCCTACGATGCCATCCTGGAAGGCAAGACCGGCCTCATGTCGGCGCTGGTCGAGGGCCGCTATGACCTCGTGCCCATCCCTGACGCCAGGCTCGGACCGCGCAAGCTGGACGTCGCCAGCACATACAACACGGAGCGCTACCGTCCTCTCTATTCCAACAAGCGGGGGCTGCCGATCTTTCTCAACCGCGCGTTTTAGGATGGCAGGCAGAGAATGCGCGAGAACACGGTATCCAGGGTTTCGACGCGCCGTGTTGGGCTCCCGCAGATTGAGCTATCCCGACTTCTCAGCGCGAACCTCCTCGCGTTCCCGCTCGACTTCCTCCGCATCCTTGTCGTCGATGCCCGGCGGCTTGCTTTAAGAAGCTCGTCCAATTTGGCGTGAATGGCCTCGGTGTCTCGGTGTTCGGCGCGCTGAATTACCAACGTCATGCCCCAGGTCGCGAGCGTGGCTAGGGAGTGCCACTCCAAACCGTTGCCTAAGGCAATCCAGGCGATGCCGTACATGGCGAAAAGCGCAAACGCCGCGGGGGCGCGCGGTTAGCACGCCGAGCTGCGTCAGCCACGCTCGAATCTTCTTAAAGGCCATCCTGGAGAACTTGGCTGGAAGTTGCGCGTTCCACCTCAACTCTCCGCCGCGAATAACGCGCTGTGAGCCGGCACTTCTGGCGCCTTGGCTGCCATATGCTCTGTCGGCCTGCGGCTTTAGCGCTCACCGAGCATTATCACCCGCTCGAATGCCGCGTCGACCCCGTCCATGAACGCCAACGCGCGGGGCAGTGATGGTGCCTCGTAGGTGATGGCGCCGCCAGGGCCGCCCCACACGATCTCGACGTGCCAGTGATCGTCGACCCGGGCGATCGACCCAGCCAGCATGTTCGGGGCGCGCTTGATGTTCACCCTATTGTCGTCAACTTGATCGGTTCGGAACGTTGTCATGGTTCGGCCCTTCTTTGTCTCGGGCCTCCGCCTAGATTACGGCCGTATTTAAACTCGCCTCCATCCTTGATGTTCCGAAAATCCGTCCTGCCAACAACACATCAATGGACCTTGACGGCCCCGCTGCTGGCGGAAGGAGCTGGCGTTTGCTGTATCGAACTGTTCAATAGATCCCGCAATGCAATCAAATTGTCCAACGTCGTAACAATGCGAGCGCGAACGATGCTTTCATGCTCAATCTTATTCGAATCGAATAGCGGACCTGCCTTTGGCCGAACGTTTGTAAATGTGAGTGTCATGAGTGACCCAGGCCCCGACGAGAGGTTGATTTTTCCTATGCAAAGCGCTTCTGGAATATTGCCTGGGTCTACCGTGAGTGGCTCCTCGGTCATGGATGGTCTCCCAAAAAAATCTTCCGGTCCTAGTGGTCGTTGACGAAAGTCCTCCACCACAGCTTGCGGAATCTTCGCGCATCACGAGCTAAAGCTGAAGTACGCTTGAGCGATTTGCTTCGTCCCAGGGCGCGCGCAGCCAGACGTCGCGCTCCTCGTCCGTCATTTAGACGTTTGCTAACTGACTTGGTTCCGCGGACGCTTGCGCCTGCGCACTCTCGTCAAGCGGACATAGACGAGTTCGTGCAGAAAACGCCACTGATCTTCCCCCGAAAAAGTGGACGGGTTTAAGCAGCTTTTAGCTCCATCTCGATCGGCGCGACATATCCGATGGCGGAATGGAGCCTCGTTCGATTGTAGAAGCCTTCGATGAAGGCGAAGAT